>DASTZZ010000028.1 GCA_035764005.1 Terriglobales bacterium | reverse complement strand
TCGAAGATTTTCTACTCGACATCGCCATTGCCATTGGATTTTGGATGGTCTCGTACGCAGTCCTGATCGGACTTGGATTCGCAATGCACATGGCGAAACCTGGCGCGATCGATGAAGGGAAGCAGACAATTCAGCTCCTTGCTCCTCACGGCGGATTTGAGCTCGCGCTTTGGATCTGCATGAGCGTAGTCGCAGGCTTCGTCGAAGAAATTGTCTTCCGCGGATATTTCCAGCGCCAGTTCTCAACGCTGCTGCGCAATGTCTGGATCGGCATGCTCGCGTCAGCCGCGGTTTTCGGCCTTTCCCACGCATACGAAGGACATCAACGCATGTTGCTCATCTTCGTCTACGGCGCGATGTTTGGAACCTTGACGATCTGGCGCAAGAGCCTGCGCCCGGGAATGATGGCGCACGCATGGCACGACAGCGTTGAAGGAATTCTCCTTGTACTCGCAGACAAACTGGTGAAGAGCGGCGTGATCAAGTGAAGTGATCGAGTGAGAATTCCAGCAAGCAGCGTCGAAAAATCGCCGCGTGAGTTGATCGCTCGTCGGAAAAGCGACGAGGTAGAACTCAAATAACAACTCACGTCAACCATTTTTTGCTTGACATCGTTTTTTAATGACTCTATACATTCAACAATTGCAACAAATGATCGTTGCAAACTCGATTGAAGAATCGAAAGGGAGAATAGAACAATGGCAACCAAGAAAGCCTCGAAGAAAAAGTCAAGCTCGAAGAAGAAAAAGTAAGAGCTGACAAGGCAAAGTAAAACGGGGGACGCGATGAGCGTCCCCCTAAATTTTTGTTCGCCTTTTTTTATGTCATTCCGAACGCCTGCTGTTCGCGTGAGGAATCCCTAAAGGACTTCGAGAATGTCCTATCGAGAATGCCGGCTTTATACAAATTGATAAGGATTCCTCACTCCCGCTCGCGCGAACAGCACGCGCGAGCGTACGTTCGGAATGACAGAAGAAGTGAGTTACACCGCTTTATTCAACGGCTCACGCAGTCCATTCGCGACGTCGATCAAATCCTGGCCAACCGTGCGCGTGCGCGAGAGTGCTTCTTTCAACGGGATGGTCACGATGTCGGTTCCACGAAGCGCGACCATCTTGCCGAAGTCTCCGCGATGGACCGCATCGATCGCTCCAATCCCGTAGCGCGTTGCCAACACGCGATCAAAAGCGGTGGGCGACCCTCCGCGCTGGGTGTGTCCGAGAATCACAGCGCGTGTTTCGAAGCCCGTGCGCTTCTCAATTTCCTGCGCAATGATCGTGCCGATGCCGCCAAGACGCACGTGGCCGAACTCATCTTTCTTTCCTTTTTCCGCGACGATCTGCTCGTCGAGTCCCGCGGCGAGTCGCGCACCTTCGGCTATGACGACGATGCTGAAGTAGCGTCCGCGCGCGTGGCGTTGACGGATGGTCTCGGCAACATCGTTCAGATCGAACGGACGTTCCGGAATGAGAATTACGTCGGCGCCGCCAGCAATGCCGCTGTAGATTGCGATCCATCCTGAATCGCGTCCCATCACCTCGACGACGATTACACGATTGTGCGCTTCCGCCGTGGTGTGTACCCGATCAATAGCTTCCGTCGCGATGTTGACCGCGGTATCGAAGCCAAAGCAGAAATCGGTGCCGCTGAGATCGTTGTCGATCGTTTTGGGCACGCCGACAACTTTGAAGCCGGTCTCATGCAGCTTGTATGTAACGGACTGCGTGTCATCGCCACCGAGCGCCACCAGGGCATCGATCTTGTGGCGCTTGAGAGTCTCAAGACACTTCTGAATGCCGCCTTCCTTCTTCGCCGGATTCGTGCGCGAGGTGCGCAGGATAGTGCCGCCGCGCGGGAGGATTCCGGCGATGGCATTCAGAGTGAGCGGCATGGCCTGATCTTCCATCACGCCGCGCCAGCCCTCGAGAAAGCCGACGAACTCGTCGCTATGGTGAAAAATTCCTTTACGAACGACAGCGCGGATGACGGCATTTAGACCCGGACAGTCGCCGCCTCCAGTGAGGATGCCAATTTTCATTACGTTCTCCGCTAGTGACCCGATTCGGGCCGAGATTTCTAAAGACCGAGAGACCGTTTTTAACCGATCTTCTCGATGCCGGAAAGTTTCCGTTCATCGCCGAGGCGACAACAGCACGCAGAGTGGCGATACGTTTCTGTGCTCGAAGACATGATGCGTAATGGAAGAATTATCTTAGCATCGGAGAGATTCGTACTCGCGAATCCAGTTCAACGAGGCCGGCAGCGACACCGCTCCACAACTCGCCACGCGCGAGTCGTGCGTCACCGGATGCATCCCTCAAACTCAACGATCTTTCCGCTCTCGACACAAGTTTCGCAAACGGCGACTTGTTAGACTATTCTGCGTTTCGGAGGAAATATGCGAAGGTTTTTGGCAGTCGCGGTGCTTTTTGTCTGCTCATTCACGGTGCTCACTATCGGCTATGCAGCGCAATCAGATCAAAAGACGCAAAGCCCGCCTCCAGCGCAGACGCAGCAATCCGCGCCGCAAGAGAGCGGAGAGAAAGCCGGGCAGAGCAAGCAGTTCACAAATATCCAGGTGTTGAAGGACATTCCTGCCGATCAACTGCTTCCTTCAATGCAGTTCATCAGCGCGGCACTCGGCGTGGACTGCGGCTTCTGCCATATTACTGATAAAGGCCACGAGGGCTTTGCCTCCGATGACAAGCGCAACAAGAAGACCGCTCGCGAAATGATGACGATGACCATGGCTATCAATCAAAACAATTTCCATGGGCAACAGCGTGTCACGTGTGCTTCGTGCCATAACGGCCACAACGAGCCCAATCCGGTAGCGCCCGTCCTGGATGATGCGCGCTGGCAGGAGCGCGCGGACGCTCGCACCCGCGCAGCCGCGCAAAACCGTCCAGCAGCGCCGGCTCAAAATCAGCAGCAGCCGGAAGGCAGACCCAATCCGCAAGCGATGCAAGCGGCGGCCGACGCGATTATTGCCAAGTACGTCGATGCGCTCGGCGGTCAAGCTGCCATCCAGAAGCTGAGTTCTCTCAGCGAGAAAGGCACCATTACTACTCCGCACGGAGATTCTGCGGAATTCCAATTAGAAGAAAGCGCGCCAAACAAGGTGCTGTTCGTCCGCACACCGGCAAATGGTGCCGCGATGCGTGTTGCGTACAACGGCGAGCAAGCTGTGGCTGCGATTGGGGGCCATGCGAATCCGATTCACGGGTTTGAGCTGCAGGCCTTGAAGCTCGATGCGAACTTTTTCCGCAACTTCAACCTGAAACAACAGTACACGCGCACGCAGTCTCCACCGTTCACGCAGAAGATCGACGGCCGTGAAGTGAAAATAGTTCGTGGCGTACTGCCTGACAATCAAGGCCAGGAGAAGCTCTATTTCGATTCGCAATCTGGTTTACTGGTGCGGCGGATGACCGTATTGCGCACAGCGCTCGGTGGAATTCCTCGGCAGTACGATTATTCCGATTACCGCGATGTGAATGGGGTGAAAATTCCTTTTGTAACGAAAGTCTCCACGCCTGAAAACATTCAAACTCGGACCATCACCGAAGCTAAGTTCAACGTGCCCGTCGACGAAAAAGATTTCTCCGTTCCGACTGCGAACGCAGGCGCACCTTCAGGAGGCAACTAGATAGAATGATTCCGATTGCGGATCCGCAGTGCAATAGCGCCATCGGTGGTGGGCTGTTTCACCTGTCGCGGTTTGCACTAGATGATGGAGTCAGATGCAGTCCGACCACACCATTGCGGAGATCGAACGACTCGAGCGCATGTTGCGCTACCCAACCCAAGGCCGCTGAATGCAAACGATCTCGAGGCTGCGAATCGTCGCCATCACGAGAAGCTAGCGCATAGCCCCTGGTTTCGGCTCTGGCAACGGTATGGCATCTGTTGCCGCGCAGATTCCTCCACCGTCCGACTCGATGAAGTTGAAACATAAGTTACCGATTTTCCGTAACAGATTTGCGTAACGCTCGCGCATAAATGTGGAAAGCGCGCATTCCGCATGTTCCATATTGACATTCGCCACGCCGTCGGAGCTGCCGCACAGCATTAACGCGGAAATCTGCCACTCAGCGGCATGAATCAAGCGCTGCGTTTTCAAAAGTGGGATCTGCCTCAAGCGAACGGTCCCTGCGCGAGTTTCAAGCACGAGTGATCTCGTGGTGTGTTTCCCGAATGAGAGCATTCCTATTCTGGGATTGAAGCGAGCATGCCAGGTTCGACATGCTCGCTCGAAGGGCAGACCTAGAACGTCAGCCTTGCAGCCAGCCAGAGTTGGCGGGCACCATGATCTGGACCGAAGAAACCCCCGGGCTGCAAACCACCGGTAACTGCGCCGAACGTCGATGTCGGCGTGCCAGTGTTGCACACGCCCCCGACAGTCGCATCACCCGGACAATTGTTGCTGGCTGGGTTCGCGAAGTGAGGCGTGTTCGTGAAGTTGGTGGCATCCGCTCGGAGTTGCAGGGCGAACCGCTCGGTCAACTTGAACTCACGAGCCAGGCTCAGGTTCATCCCGAAATAGCCCGGACCACGGAACTCGTTGCGGTTGGTGTTTCCCAAGTGAGCGTTGGCGTTGCTGGTAATAAGGGGCGCCGCGAAGGAGCTCGGGTCGAAGTACCTGCAACTCAAGTCGCTCAAGGCGCAAATGCCGTCGCGGTTGGGCTTACCATTCAGAACATGGAATGGCGCCACAAGGTCGCATGTCTGGGTGGACCCGACAGCGTTCAAAGAGCCGGGGCACGTGACGCTGAACGGCAACCCGGTGAGGTAGTTGATCAGCGGACTGATCTGCCAGCCGCCGAGGATAGCGTTGCCGATGCCCGACTGTGCCCACCGTTCTCCCTTGCCGAACGGTAATTTCAACACGCCGTAGATGGAGATATTGTGGGTGCGGTCGAATCCGGCTACCGCGCGGCCCTTCTCCCAGTAGGCAGGGAACGCGAACATGACGCTACCCAAATCATCGTTGTCGGCATAGTCGATTGCCTTCGACCACGTCCAGGACAATCCAGCGATCGATCCATCGTGGAAGCGACGTGTGAGTTTGGTCTGCATCGAGTCGTAAAAGCTATTCTTGAAGGGAACAAGCCCGGTGATACTTCCGCTGTAAGTTTTGCCAAGCGCCTGGCTCAACAAACCTCCCGCGGCTCCTGCGCCAGCAGCTGATGCATTCATGTTCAGTTGTGCCAGTGGACGGATGCCACGCGCTCCAACGTAGCCCGTACTGAGCACGAATCCATTCCACTCCTGCTCCACCGTGAAGTTGAAATTGTGGATGTATCCGCGACGGAAGGGCTGCGGGATCGTGGTCGTGGTGATGTTTGTGGGTAACGGGACGCTGCCGCTGCTGACATCGGGAATCGGCGACAGCACGACACCTGAGGGAACGGTCTTGGCGCCACTCGCAAGCGTGGCATTCAAACCTGTAAGGCTTGCCACGGTTACGATGCCGGCGGTAGACCCAGTTGTGTTGTCTATGAAGACGTTTGCCGGGTACGAGTTGCGGAAGTCGCGCCAGTTGTTTGAATCAGCAGTTATACCGTAACCGGTGCGGACGACGGTTGAGTTCGTGAGGCGATACGCGAGGCCGACACGCGGCAGGAACTGCCCGCTGCCAACGTCAACGCCGTCATCCTGCGGAACATTGCCATTGCCCCCGACCAGCACGTTCCCGGTAGCCAAATCCAGGTAACGCAGTCCTTTGCCGTTATCGCTGTACCCGAATGGATAGTACTCCCATCGGATTCCAAGACTTGCTGTCAGCTTAGGCGTGACCTGCCAGTGGTCTTGGAGGTACCAGGCCCATTGCGACCATCGCAGCGCGTTCGGATCCGTTGATTGGATCGCTTTCCCGCTATGGTCCGACAGACCTAGGAGAAAGTCGGCCCACTGGTTGAACCAGGGAAAGGTTTTTCCGGGTGCGGATGTGGCACTGCCGTTGAAATCGAAAGCTCCACGAGGCGTGTTGAAGGTGCCCACTTGCGGCTGAAAATGATTCATCTGGGAGTGGTTCCACTCGATGCCGCCGCGCAAACCGTGCTTGCCACGCGTCCAGCTCAGGTTAGCTCCCGTCACGTAGCTACCATCGCGAAAGATGAACGGGTTAGCAGGTTGCGCATTGCCGAGATTCAATCCTTGGGGAAAGACGAAACCCGGGAGACCGTAATAAATGCTGGGATCGCCCGTGGTTCCCACATTGTTCGTGCCGGGGATCTTCAGGTCATTCAATCCCTTCGGCGAAGTGAGGTCAAAGGTTGAACTCAGCCGCAGACGGGTGAAACCGAAGTTCCAGTCCAGTAGCATGTTCGGACTGAACGTGTGCGTCGCGCCCAAACCTACGCTCTGAACCAAGCCAGGCGCGTTGCCCAGCTGTCCACCGTTGGTGGCATCGCCGACCGCAGCTCCCAGAAGAGGTGGATCAAAAGCGAGCGTTTTAGAAAAACTGTAACGGCCGAAGACCGACGTCTTATCACTGACGACATAGTTGATTTTTCCATCAGCATCATCGCGGTTAAAAAGCGCGGTGCCGCTGCCGACGAAGTTGTTCGTGTCCGTCGATGTCGCGAACTCCTTCGCGATCTCCGGTTGCAACAGCGCGATCATCGCCGAGGCAGCAGGGTCAATGCGATTCGGACAGATGACGTTCAGGACTCCATTGCAGGAGATCTGCTGTTTGCCCGCGCCGGTCGCGTCGCCGGTGGCGGGGTCCAAAATAACCGGATTTCCAGGCAGATTGCGGAAATCACCCGCTGCCATGGCAGCCGTGGGCAGCGTTCGCGTATCCGGCCCAGCCAATTGCCGCTGCGTGGTGCGCTCGTAATCGACGAAGAAGAACAGCTTATCTCTCTTGATCGGTCCACCAAAGGTGCCACCAAACTGGTTCTGGTTATTCCTGTTCTTTTTCGGGAACCTGGTGAGGTCAGTCTGGAAGTAGTCGCGCGCGGCAAGATTCTGGTCAAAGTGGAATTCATGGGCGCTGCCGTGGAATGAGTTCGTGCCCGATTTGATTATCACGTTCATGGCGGCGCCGCCGGCCTGGCCCTGCTCGGCGTCGAACGAGTTGGTCACAACGTTCACGGTCTCGATCGCGTCTGCCGGCGGAACATAGGCGACATTCGAGGGAAGCCAGGGATAGATGTCCTGCGCGCCGTCAATACGCGTGTTGTTCACCGTCTGCGATTGCCCATTCACGTTGGCGAAGATTGCGCGCTGGGGGTTGCCGGCCAGGGAGTTCGTCTCGGCAGGTAATGCTGCTCCGGGAATTATGCGCAGCAGCGTCTGGAAGTTTCTTCCCTGCGAACCGGAGATCGGCATATTCGCGATCTCGCGAGTGCTCAGGTCCGTGTGGACATCGGCCTTGTCGGTCTGCAGGAGCTGTTGCTGAGCATTAACTTCGACCACAGTCGATGCCTGGGCAACGCCAAGTTGCACGTCGGCGCGTTTGATCGTGTTCACGGAGACGGCGATATCGTTTTGAACTGTGGTTGCGAACCCCGTGGAGGAAATCGTCACTTTGTAGTTGCCGGGTTGAAGATCGTTAAACCTGTAAACACCGTTCGCATCGCTCGTCGCCGTGCGTGCGACTCCAGTGAGTGTATTCAGCGCTTCGACTTTGGCGTTAGGCACGACAGCGCCGGATGGATCGGTCACGTTACCAGTCAACGAGCCATAGAGCACCTGTGCGATCGCTGTTGCCGCAACCAAACAGAGCAGCAATGCGAGGCCGGCGGCAATTGCAGTCGAGCCGGTTTTTTGGTTGTTAATTTTTTGGGACGTCGTGAATTCCATGGGAATGCTTCCTCCTGATTCAATGTGGCCGGACGTGACCGCCACAACGACTGCTCTACGAATTCGTTACCGAGCGGCGCGTTGCTGCCGCTCAACTCCTGCTTCTTCCTGCGCGTTCGCTGATGGCCCAAAGTGTTTCTGCAGAACCAGGGCTACGGTTCCGCGCAGGCGTGCCATGTTGCCTTCGGCTGGCCGAATGCGCGGCGGCTTGCCGAAGAGAATTCCCGATTTGACTTCGTCTTCGATGATTGGTCCAAAACGGGACCACTGCGTGGTGCACTCGCCGACTACGACGATCTCGGATGGCGCCAGTCCCGCGACCAGCATGCGAATCCCGTAGCCGATCGAGTGCGCCATTTTCTCCAGCGCTTCCATGGCATGCTTGTCATCTTTGTCAGAGCGCGCCAACAGCTCCTGGAAGGTCACGCGCTCCTTGCTTTTCGTTGCTGATTGATAGTGATCAACCGCAGCGCGGTTCGAGGCAAAGACTTCCCAACAACCGTGTCCGCCGCAAGTGCATCTCGGGCCCTTGGGATCGAGCGAAACGTGGCCGAACTCGCCGGCCATGCCGTGATCGCCGCGCATGAGTTGTCCGTTGAGGAAGATGCCTGTACCGATTCCTTCGGAGATGGTGACAACCACCATGTCGCGAACCTGATCGGCATGCCCAAACCAGACTTCGGCGAGTACACAGGCGTTTGCAGCGTTTTCGAGTTCGACGCGCAGCCTGGTAGCTTTTTCAATCGAGTTCTTCAGATCGAACTCTCCCCATTTCAAATTGGGAGCGAAGATGAGTCGGCTTGCGTTCTCGTCGTACCGTCCTGGCAGACTGATGCCAATGCCTTCGAAGACCAGCTTCGGATGGGTCTTCATTAGCTCGTTCACCTGCTGTGAAATTCGCTGCGCGCCTTGCGCGGGTTCGGCCGGGGTGGAGAAGGCCACTTGCGAAAGAAAACGTCCGTTCACATCGGCAAGAGCGACCGTGGTCTGAGCCGGACGAATATCAACGACGAGTAACGCGCGGCGTTCATTAAGCCGCAGAAAGGTCGGACGACGGCCGCGGGGAAGGCGGCCGGTAGGTCCATTGATCACCCAGCGCTCGTTGATAAGCTGCTCGGTGATCAGCGACACCGTGCTGCGTTGCAGTCCGGAGACGCGAGCCAGGTCGGCGCGTGAGATCGGCTGGCGGCGACGAATCAGATTCAAAACGACGCTGCGATTGATGTCGCGCGCGGTCTCGCTCGAAGCTACCTGCGTGTTGGTGAAATCAATGCGCCGCATGCAACCGATTCCAACTACTAAAACGATTGAGAGCTGCTAAGATTAAATTCGCGCCTCGAACTTTATGTAAACGGTTCGGACGTTGTCAAGACTGCACCGGCGCGCTTTTCGATTTTCATTGGACGGAATGGACAGGGTTCAGAACAGATTGAAGGAGGTATGAATCGTGCAGCTATCCAGGCGAGTTCAGCAGATCCTGATCGCGGTCGCGGTATATGTATGCGTATCTTCTCCCTTACTAGCTGCGCCATCGCATTGGGTCGGCTCGTGGGCGGCTTCACAGCAGCTCGTCGAACCGCACAATGCTTTGAGCCAGGATGACCTTCGCGACTGCACTCTCCGGCAGATCGTTCATCTCTCGTTAGGCGGGACGAAGTTGCGCGTGCATCTCTCGAACCGGTTTGGAACAGCTCCACTGCGATTCGTATCCCTACACATCGCTCGATCAGTTGCCGCCGCATCTTCGAAAATCGATACGGCGACCGACAAGGCGCTCACGTTTTCCGGGAGTGCTGACGTGACGATTCCGGCAGGAGCCGATTACGTCTCAGATCCAATCGAATTTCGTGCTGCACCATTCGCCGATATTGCGATCTCGCTGCACTTGGAGACTCCTCCGGCAGAGGAGACCGGACATCCGGGTTCTCGCGCCACATCCTATGTAAGCCATGGCGATCATGTTTCCGAAGCGGAACTTGGGGACGCGCAGAAGGTGGAGCATTGGTATTTCATTTCGGGAATCGACGTTTCAGCTCCGCCAGCAGCCGTTGCTGTAGTCACATTGGGAGATTCGATTACCGACGGTCACGGCGCAACCACCGACGCGAATAATCGCTGGCCCGATGTGCTCGCCAAACGCCTGCAGGCAAGCGCCGCGACGAGAGAGGTTGCGGTTCTGAATCATGGAATCGGCGGCAACCGCATTCTGCTCGACGGCCTCGGACCAAACGCTCTGGCCCGCTTCGATCATGACGTGCTCGCCCAGCCCGGCGCTCGCTACCTTATCGTTCTCGAAGGCATCAACGACATCGGAACGCTGTCGCGCGAACGCGAAGTTCCGGCTGCAGAGCACGATGCTCTGGTTCATCACATCACTGCCGCCTACGAGCAGATGATTACTCGTGCGCACACGCACGGCATTAAGGTCTTTGGTGCGACGATTCTGCCGTTCGTCGGATCGGGTTATTACCATCCGGGTACGGCAGCGGAAGCCGATCGAGAAGCCATCAACGCATGGATTCGCGCGCCTGGGCATTTCGATTCTGTCATTGATCTTGACAAGGTAACCCGCGATCCCGAGCACCCGGAGAGGCTCAAACCCGCATTCGATTCCGGAGATCATTTGCATCCCTCGCCGGACGGTTATGCCGCGATGGCGAATGCGATCCCTCTTTCGCTGTTTACCGGAAACAGCGAGTCACGACGGCACGCAGCGCGAAAATAATGGACCGCCTCACTGTGTGCAGTTAGTCAAGGCTGAAGGACAGATGCTGCTTTAAAATGAACGCAGGCGCCCGTAGCTCAGTTGGACTAGAGCATCTGCCTTCTAAGCAGAGGGTCGCAGGTTCGAATCCTGCCGGGCGCGCCATCCTACCGGAAGCGCATGCCGGCGAGTTTGCGCGAGAGTCCGCCGCCCTTGCTCAGGGTCTTGAATTGTTTCTTCATCATCGCGTACTGCTTCAGAAGCTGATTTACTTCCTGAACGCTGGTGCCTGATCCCCGCGCGATCCGCTTACGACGGCTGCCGTTAATGACTTCGTGGTGATCGCGTTCGTGCGGAGTCATGGAATTGATGATGGCTTCGACGCGATTCAGCTCTTTGTCATCGACCTTGTCTGCCATGTTCTGAATGCCGGCGAATGGGCCGATGCTGGGCAGCATTTTCACAATGCTCTGCAGCGAGCCCAGTTTCTTAATTTGTCGCAATTGCTCGCGGAAATCTTCAAGCGAGAAGCCGTCGCCGCTCAGTGCCTTCTTGGCGAACTCTTCTGATTTCTTCGCGTCGAGCTTCTCCTGCGCTTTTTCGACCAGCGACAGAATGTCGCCCATTCCCAAAATGCGACCGGCGATGCGATCTGGATGAAACGGCTCAAGCGCATCATATTTTTCACCGACACCAAGAAATTTGATGGGCTGCCCCGTGACGTTACGGATCGAGAGCGCCGCACCGCCGCGAGCATCGCCATCCATCTTGGTGAGGATCACGCCCGTAAGATTTAGCTTTTTATGGAACTCGTTCGCGGAGTTAACCGCGTCCTGTCCAGTCATCGCATCTGCGACGAAGAGAATTTCCTGGGGATTGAGCAGCTTTTTGAGGAGCTGCATTTCATCCATTAATTCGTCGTCAATATGAAGCCGACCGGCGGTATCAACGATGAGCACATCGCAACCGGAATTAATTGCCTCGCGTCGCGCTTCCTTTGCGAGCCTTTCGACAACAGCGGTGGAGGCTTCGCCGTCCACCTTACCTTCATAGATGTTGGCGCCAATCGCGCTGGCAACGATCTTCAACTGCTGGCGGGCTGCCGGACGATATACGTCAACTGACACCAGCATGGGACGATGCCCGCCCTTCTTGAACCACTGCGCCAGCTTTCCCGAAGAAGTCGTCTTACCAGAACCTTGCAGGCCCGCCATGAGTACTACGGTAGGCGGCTGCGAGGCGAAGCGGATTTTGGCCGTGTCTTTGCCGAGAATGTTGATCAGTTCGTTGTGAACGATCTTCACCACCTGTTCGGTGGGCGAGATCTGCAGCATGACTTCCGACCCAAGCGCCTTTTCGCGAATGTGGTCGATCAGCTCCTTTACGACTTTGAAGTTGACGTCGGCTTCGAGCAGCGCCAGACGGATCTCGCGCAGGGCCTCTTGCATGTTTTCTTCGTTCAGCGTGCCCTGGCCGCGAAGATTCTTGAATGCGCGTTGAAGTTTTTCCGAAAGGTTCTCAAACATAGGACTGTTTTCAATTTTAAACGCATAGCCGAGCGGCTACTCTGAGGCAACTGGCAAGCAGTCTGCGATCGCGCTTTACAAAGTTTTACGCAAACTGCCGAACTTGTTAAAGGAGCCTGCACGTCCTGCTGAATAGCATAGGCATCTCACGAGAGAACGTTGGGCGAGCTTTCCCGCCCATAGGAGGAGAGATGCGGAAATGCATTCGTTTTTTGAATTCGCTGTTGTTGAGTGCAGCGTTGCTGGCGCCGCTGGCGATGCAAGCACAGGATCGTGATCACGATCGCGATAACCAGCGAGTCTATGATCGCGTTCATAAGCAGTACCACACGTGGAACAACGATGAAGACCAAGCCTATCGCCAATGGTACGGACAGACCTACCACGGGCGTCAATATCGGGATTACCGAAAATTGAACAAGAAGCAGCAGGAGGCCTACTGGAAGTGGCGGCATGACAATGATCGCGATCACGACAAGGATCGTGACCGTGACCGTCACTAAAGCCCTTGCGATGAAACGCCCCGGCCACACGGCAGGGGCGTTCCTTTTTATGTTGAAATCAGCTGCAGAAGCTGACTGGTCGGAAGCATCGTGCCAGCTTCCTTGTAATCGAAGAGCTTGGTTCCGTTCTTGAACAACTGGAACTGTCCCCGAGCTCCCGTTTTTACTTTTACATCAAGTCCTTTTCCTGCAGCTTCTTTGCGCAGGCTCCCGGCCGCGCGTCGCAGATCGATTCAGAAGAAGCAGCGTTTTACTTCAATCATATTCAGTTCCTCCAAACTTCCTTTGCCGCAATCACCGTGTTCACATGAATTGTGACTGTGTCCTGCACGTCGCGCGCATAGCCGCCGGCGTACGTGACCATGACCGGAATGCCACGTGCCTTCGCAACCTCAAATACTAGCGC
>DASTZZ010000027.1 GCA_035764005.1 Terriglobales bacterium | reverse complement strand
TGCATGAGCTCGTTCCGCAGGGCGGACAACTCGGCGAGTGAGAACTTTTCCACCATTTTCAGGTCACCTCCGACCCTACTTGCTTCCTGCAACATTAGACTCACTTGGGTCATCATTTGTTGCAGATTCCTCTTTTCAAACACACGAAAGTAAGTATCGACAGTCGTATGACCAAGGTTGTCCTTCTCGGTTACCTTCATGGTCCCTATTGCATTAGACCCGCATATTTACTGTACGTAAGCAGAGGCTGCTCGGTTTCATTAAGTGCAGGGAACAGGTGACAGGGGACAGGGAACAGGGCTGCGGCGGGACAAAATTTCACAGCGGTAGGAACATTTTTCTTGCTTCGTCGCTGTAGTGAAAATTTTATTTTCCTGTCCCCTGTAACCTGTTCCCTCTGCTTCCCTCTACCGCACTTCGCTCCAGACTCCCACGGGCCTCATCTTTCCTATTTCGGGAACTGTTGCGTTCGCGTCGGCAATCTTGCTGATATGCAGATCGAAGCCGGTCCCAGGCAGTAGAGAGACGAGGGTGAACAGCTTGAAATTAGAGGCAATTGTTTCTGATTGGCGATAGACTCCAGGCTCACTTTCGATCATTTCGCGCGTGCCTTCGGTCCGATTGAGAAATTGCTGAGCCTCGCCGACGGTCACGGGCTTGGCTGTTGCTCCGGAGGTGATGGCTTCAGCCGCGTACGAGCGGACCAATTTGGGCCAGTATTTTTCCAGCAGGCTGGTGCTGGCGAAAAGGTCGGCCCAGATGAGTTGTCCGCCAACGGCGACGACCACTCCCACCGCATGCTGGTCACGGAGCTGCTTCATCAGCGAGCTGTAGGACTGCTCTACCGGAGCGGCTTGCTCCGCGATCACTCTGCGCACCTTCTCGTCTTCGAAGGTTTTCGCGTAGGACGATGGAGCGGCGGAAGCTAGTCCGCCGGTAACGGGTCCTCCGATCGCGCCATGGATTGCTCCGTTCGCAGCTCCTACTGAATCCCACACCTGCTGCTGGTTCTGCGCGATCATGGCTTTACTGCGCACGCTGGGCTGCGCCATCTGCGACTTCATGCTGGAGAACTGCGCCGAACTTTCCGTCCAACGTCCGGGTTCTACGCAGAAGACGCCGAGATCGACAGGATCGCTCTCAGCGGGAATCACACGATCTTTGCCGACTACGCGATCCTGTTTGCCGCCCGTGACGATTTCTCCTGCGAGCAGGATGAGCGGATGCTTCGAGTTGTTGATCAGAACGAGATTGTTCACCTGCGGACCGGAAACAGGAATGTGATGGTGCGGTCCGCGAATCAGCCCGCCGATGCGTCCAGCTTCGGTGATGACGATCTCACCTGAGCGAATGCCATCGTCCAAGGTGATGAACTCGCTGGTGTCGTGCTCGTAGGAGCTAACCACTGGAAAGATGGTTAGATTGCCGTGCGAGATCGGATTCAGGACTTTGTAGCTGGGGCTGGGATTGCCTCCCCAGACCAGCGAGGCACAGGCGAGGAACAACAGTGCAATTCCAAATCGGGACAATAAAGGCCGAGACATGCTTCACCTCCATCACCACCCAATTGCGAGGCATTTGCGGGGGAGGGTCCTCGCGAATTTGAGAGAAGAACGCTTATTCACCTACGCCTTGCAGGAAAATTTGCTACCATCCGCCTCAGCGGCAAGTCTCGTCCTATATGCCCGTGGCCCAAAGCAGTAGCCGTTCGACATCAGTTGCCGCGGTGAGAATCGACGCTCACCAGGCGACTGAGCTTTATGAACGCAGCAGCGCCTCGGCATACTCGCTCTCCCAGCAGCAATTCACGGAGATTCTTCAGCGGGTCGTCAGCCGGACCGAGGAGATGAGCGGGGCCGATGCCGACGAAATCTCCGGCTTCCTTTCAGGACTCAAGCTCGATGAGCTAGCGCTGGCGCACGGATGCGCAGCCGGCAATCAACACGCCTGGGACGTGTTTCTCACTCGCTATCGCGAATCGATCTATCAATCGGCGCGCAGCATCACTCGGAACGAGTCGGTGGGCCGCGAGCTGGCCGATTCGCTCTATGCCGAGCTATACGGGCTGGGCGGCCCTGAAGATCGCAGATCGAAGCTTGCGCTTTACTCCGGACGCGGTTCGCTGGCCGGCTGGCTGCGGATGGTTCTGTCGCAGAGCTATGTGAATCAGATTCGGGCAGGGAAGCGGCTGGTGAGCATCGAGGAGGAAGAAGAGGAGCACGGAACGCAATATGCTGCGCCTGTCGCGGAGCAGTCCTCCCCGGTAGATTCTCGCCTCGCGGAAGCCACAGATCAGGTGCTGAGCGCACTCGAGCCAGAAGAGGGATTTCTGCTTTCGTCCTATTTTCTCGATGGCCGGCGCCTGGCGGAGATCGGACGCATGCTGGGCGTCCATGAATCAACTATCAGCCGCAAGCTGGAGAAGCTGCTCAAGGACGTGCGCAAGCGCATCCGCAAAGAACTTGAGCGGCGCGGCATGAGCCGTCGCCAGGCAGAAGAGGCGCTTGAGGCCGACGTGCGTGATTTCGCGCTAGACGTGCGCTCCCGCCTGCAGCCTCCGGCAGAAAACAGCTCGTGAGTTGCTGATCGTCGCGCAAGAAGCGGGGATTCCGGCGTTCAACCGTTAACGAGCAGAATTGAGGCAGTTTGGATCGTGTGAGCAACATCATGAAGCAGCGGCTTGCGGCGCAGCAGGTGGCCGCCGAGGCCGAGCATCCCTCAGCGGATACTCTGGTGGCGTTCGCTGAGCAGGGATTGCGCGGCTCAGAGAGGCAGCAGGTTCTCTCGCACCTGGCAGTCTGCCCAGCATGCAGGCAGACTGTGTCGCTTGCGACGTCCGCCGAGCCAGTCAGTCCAGTTGCGCTGCCGTCTCGCGGCCGTGGCGTCAGATTCCCAATGGCACTAAAGTGGGCATCTGCAGCGGCGACCTTGGCGGTCGCAATTGGCATAGGCGTGCTTTCGTACGAGCACCAGAATCGACCGACATTTAGGGTCGCATCATCTTCTTCTCAAATACAGGAAAAATCTGTTACGCCTGCTGCGCAGCCTGCAACCGAACAGAATTCTGAGGTTCCCAAGACAGAAGTGAAAGCTGAGACGCAGATGAACGCTGCGAATTCCAGAAAAGCCAATCCTCAATCTCGAGTCATGGCAGATGCTCGCAGAGTAGAACCGCAATTAAAGAAGGCGCAACGTGACGCAGTTCTCGGCGGCCTTGTTGGCCGTTCGCGACCCACCAGGCTCCCACCATCAAACGCTGCTGATAGATTTATGGCTTCCAATGCGGTAGCACCGCCACCATCACCTCCGCCTGCGCCTCTAGATGCGAAGGCGAGCACAATTTCTGACGTCGCGGCAGCGGGTGGTGTGGTTGGAGGCGCTCCCGCTCCTTCCCCTTCTGCGCAACCGGCACTTGAAGCAAGATCAAACGCGCAACTGCAGACAACCGCGGAGACGGCCAAACTGGACAGGTCGACATACAATGGCCCCACGAGTGCCAGCCTGCAGCGGCCTGCCTCACCGGCCGAGATGAAGGCGATCGCATCCTCCGCTCTTGGAGGACCGGTTCGCACCCGCGCAGTTCATGCGTTTACACCGATCGCCCACTGGACGATCTCGTCGAATGGCAAGCTGCAGCGAGAGTCAGGCGATGGCCGGTTCACTTCGATCGAGCCTGCGCCGGGAGTGTCGATTCGGGCAGTCGCAGCACAGGGCATCGAAGTGTGGGCGGCGGGCGCGCAGCCGGACCTGTCGGCGAAGCAGTGGCAGCAGCGTCCGGTGCTCTTTCACAGCTCCGATGCCGGTGAATCCTGGGCCAGAGTTGACGGCCCGTGGCAGTCGCCAATCAACGCGCTCCGGCTTGATAGTGCAAATGCACTCACTGTAACCACTCCCGACGGAAGCTGGACCACTCTGAACGCCGGCAGGAGCTGGACGAAAAAGTAGCCGGAGTTAAACTGCCTCTATGGCGATCGCCCAGGAACTTCTCGAGATCCTTGTTTGTCCATCATGTAAAGAGCCAGTGAAGCTCACTTCCGAGCAGACAGGTCTGCGCTGTGACCGATGCAATCTCGTCTACCCCATCATCGACGACATTCCCGTCATGCTTGTGGACAAAGCCATCCGTAACTAAAGGGGCATTTACCCATGTTGTAAGCTGGCTATATGGACATGACGTGGGTCACCGATCGCATTGCGGTCGGTGGGGGCATCTGGAATGAAGTGAAAATGATCGAGGTGGTGGACCAGGGCGTAACCCACATCATCAACATGCAGATCGAGTTCGACGACCGCCACCTCGGCGTGCCCTACGGCATCCGCGTCCTCTGGAATCCCACTGACGACGATTTCCAACCAAAGCCTCCTGAGCTATTCCAGCGTGGCGTGGAGTTTGCGCTCGAGGCCCTCGAACATCCCAAGGGAAAAGTCTTCATTCACTGCGCAGCCGGCGTGCATCGCGCGCCGATGATGACCTTGGCCATCATGCGCGCCATGGGATGGGAGCTCTCAGACGCCAAGAAGTTGATCCAGAAACGCCGCCCCATTGTGGACTTTGCGGATGTCTACGTTCGCAGCGTGGAAGAGTTCATGAAGGGCTACGCGGCCGAGCCGGCGGAACGATAATCGGCGCTTTTTCGGGTATCATCCTTCCCTTACCGTGATCCGGGCCAAACAGCATCTGCGTCCCATGCGTGGAGGCGCGCAGAGCCATCTCATGTACGCCGACGATGGCCGCTACTACATCGTCAAATTTCAGAACAATCCTCAGCACGTTCGCGTGCTCGCCAATGAACTGCTGGCGACGCGCATCGCCGAGCGCATTGGGTTGCCTGTTCCCATTACGGAACTGATTGAAGTGAGCTCGTGGCTCATCGAGAACACTCCTGAGCTTCGGATTCGTACCGGTTCATCCAGTGTTCCCTGCCAACACGGCCTCGCACTGGCGATCCGCTTCGTCATCGAGCCGCTCGAAGGTACGGTCTTCGACTATTTACCGGCTGCCGTGCTTGATCGCGTCCGCAACCTCAACGATTTCGCCGGCATGCTCGCGCTCGATAAGTGGACCTGCAACACCAATGGCCGGCAGGCAGTTTTTTGGAAGAAGACGCGCGATAAGAAATACACGGCCACGTTCATCGATCAGGGCTACTGCTTCAATGCCGGCGACTGGGATTTTCCTGATTCGCCTTTGCGCGGAGTTTACCCGCGAAACGAAGTCTATGCCGGGGTGAATGGATGGGAGTCGTTCGAGCCGTGGCTCTCGCGCATCGAGAACTTCGATCCGCGAGTGCTTTGGGAGATTGCAGAATCGGTGCCGCCGGAGTGGTACGGCTCAAGTCTCACCGAAATGGAGCGCCTGATCGAGCAGCTTATTTCGCGCCGCAGCAAAGTTCGTGAGCTGATCGAGAGCTTCCGGAAATCAACGCGCGAGCCGTTCCAGAACTGGAAAGAGCAGTTCGCAGCGGCGAGGTAAGCTTTTCTGCTGTCATTCCGAAGGCCCGATTTTGGCCTGAGGAATCCCTACGAACGGCTGCACTCGAAGCTATGGAAAGATTGTAGGGATTCCTCACTCCTGCTCACGCAAACTGCGCGTGAGCATCCGTTCGGAATGACAGAATTGAGCAGGGCGTTACTCTTTGTCGCCGCCCTGCTGCTTGGCTAACTTGACCTTGGTGCTCTCAAGCTGTTTCTGAACGCGAGCCACGTCGTTGGTCTCAACATCCGCCGGAAGCGAGCGGTTCCATTCTTCGAGCGCGCGCTCCCACTGAGCGGCTGCCAGCTTCAGGCGCCCGGTCTTGGCATAGACTTCGCCCATGTGGTCGTGGACAGTTGGATCCTTGCTGTTGCGGTCCATGGCCTTGCGCAGGTTCTCTTCTGCCATCTCGTAGTTGCCGAGCTTGAAATAAGCCCAACCGAGCGAGTCCAGATACGCATAGTTCTGCGGCTCTTCCTGTACGGCGCGCTTGATGAGCTGCAGCGCTTCTTCCAGGCGCACGCCGCGGTCGGCCAGCATGTAGCCGAGATAGTTCAAAGCGCCGGCGTCACGTGGATCGTTGGCCAAAACTTTGCGGAACATCTCTTCGGCCGGCTCATATTTCTTCTGCCGCTCCAAGTACGAGCCACGAAGGAAGTTGTCGGCTCTCTTGTCCTCGGGCTTATTGGAGAGGGCGCTGGCTTTGTCGAGGGCCTGCTCGGCGTCGGACCAGCGGCGCAGGCGAGCGTAAATCTGCGAAATTGCCAGGTACACGTCGCGGTCATCGGCGCCGCCCTTGAGCTGTTCCTTCGCCATCGCGATGCCTTCATCGGCCTTGCCGTTATCGGCAAGCTGACCGGCGAGCACCAGGCGCATGTCGGTCTCTTTCGGCATCGCCTTGACAGCTTCTTGGGCGGTTGCTACCGCTTGATTGAACTGCTTGTCGTCGCGATAGGTATCGATGATCTGGCCATAACCGCGCTTGGCGCTGTCGTCGCCTAGCTCCAGCATCTTGCGGAAGGTATCGATCGCCTGCTGATCGCGTCCAGTCTCTCGATAGATCGAACCCAGGCGCTCCAGGAACACCGAGCGATTATTGCGCTCGCTGCTGCTGTAGGTCGCAGCCGGCTTCTGGTTCTTATCGATCAGGTCCTGCAGGATCTGGATGGCTTCGTCGTACTTGCCCTGAGCTTCATCGATCAGCGCTTCGTTGTATGGGACTTCGAGCGAGTCCTGCACCAGCGAGTCGGCCTTCTTGAGCGTCGCCATCGCGTCGGTGTACTTACCTTCGCGACGATAGATCTCGCTCATCTTCAGATAAGCCTGAGCGTCCTGCGGATCGGCGTCGGCGACCTGCTTGTACTGATCGAGCGCGGCGTCGATCTGGTTGTCGCCGAGCAAGCTGCTGGCGAGCCCGCGCTGCGCATCGAGGTTATCTTTGTCGATGTCGAGGGCGTGCTTGTAGGAATTAATCGCCTGCTTGTAGTCCTTCTGCTGCTCGTAGGTGTAGCCGAGCACAGCGTAAAGCTTGCCGCTGCGCGCGGCGTCGGGCAGCGACTGCAGAATGTCGACGGCTTTCTTGTTATCACCCTCTTCGTTGTACAGATACGCGAGATTGATGACGGCTTCTTCCGAATCAGGCTGAATCTTGCGCGCGGCTTTGAATTCGCCTTCGGCTTTCAGGTAGTCCTTGTCGATGATGTAAAGGCGGCCGAGCAGCAGGTGATCGTCGATATTGTCAGGCTCGAGCCGCGTAATCTGGCTGAACTGCTCGATGGCTAGCTTCAGAATGTCGGAGGACTGCGCTCCGCCTTGGATGTCGCCCAGCGAGCGCAGATAGATTCGCCCCAAGAGCTTGCGGGCATCCAGATTATTCGGATCGCGCTTGATGATCTCCTGCGATTCGGTCACGGCGTCGCGGATGTGTCCCGTTTTGAAGTAAAGCTCAGCAAGTCCGGCGTTTAGCTCTTCGGACCCGGGATCGTTCTGAAGCGCCAGCTTATATTCGTCGATGGCTTTGCTCGCGTATTCCGAGTGGCCGTAAACCGAGACCATCTCCTCATACATGTGCGCGAGCGCGTAGTGGTAGTAAGCCTGCGCGCGATCACGTTCTGCGGGCGGAGTGCTGTCCGTGGAGGGCTTTGTCGCCGAAGGCTGAGGCTGCTGTCCTTTCTTCGCGGGAGGAGCAACCGTGTCTGGCGCCTGATTCTGATTCGTCGGCGCATTCTGCGGGGCCTGGGCGGCAGGCGCTTTGGCCGGCGGCGTGACTCCGGGATTCTGATTCGTGGGAGCTTGAGCGAAGCCGAACAAGGAGCTAATAAGAACAAGAGAAGACAGGCGTACACCGAGACTGGTCATGTGGATCGATTAAGAAGAGAAGCTTCAACTCCCGAAGTATTGGATGCGCGACTCACGAATCCGCAGCTTGACTATTTCGATGCAGAGCTGCAGCCTCGCGACGCCCATGTAATGGACAGACTTACCCTTCCTAAATTGTACGCCTGAGCAGCCTTTTAAGACGCAAGCTTTAGTGACGGAAGTGCCGTACCCCGGTGAATACCATCGCCAGTCCCAGCCGGTCGGCGGCCTCGACCACCTCTCCATCCCTGACTGAGCCTCCGGGCTGAATTACGGCGGTTGCTCCGGCGCGGGCGATCTCCTCGACACCGTCAGCGAAAGGGAAGTAAGCGTCGGATGCGGCCACGCTGCCTTTCAGCGGCAAAACGGCCTTAGCAGCGCCGAACTTGCAGGAATCGACGCGGCTCATCTGGCCGGCGCCAACGCTGATTGTCTGCCCATTGCGGGCATAGACAATGGCATTCGATTTGACGTGCTTGCAGATCTTCCAGGCGAATAGCAGAGCGGAAAGCTCTTCTTCGGTGGGAGGGCGTTTGCTCACGACTTTCAGATCAGAGCGGGAGAGTTGATGAACATCCGCATCCTGAAGAAGTGCGCCGCCTGAGACCTGCTTGAGAACGGTGGCTTGCTCGGCAGGACGGACTTGAAGCAGGCGAAGATTCTTCTTGGCCGAGAATCGCGAGAGAGCTCCCGCCGAGTATCCCGGCGCGGCGATGGCTTCAACGAAGAGCTTCGCAATCTCCTCAGCGGACGCCTCATCGATTTCGCGGTTGATGCCGATCACCCCACCGAACGCCGAAACAGGGTCAGCTTCGAGCGCGCGTTTATAGGCTGTGACAATGTCGGGACCGGTTGCAGCCCCGCATGGGTTCGTGTGCTTGATGATCGCGCACATCGGGTCGTCGAACTCGCGACACAGCTCCCAGGCAGCATCGAGATCTACGAGATTGTTGTATGAGAGCTCTTTGCCCTGAAGCTGGCGCGCATTAGCAATGCCTAGGCCAGAGCCGTCGGAATAGACCGCAGCTTTCTGGTGCGGGTTCTCGCCGTAGCGAAGATCAGCCAGTTTGGAGAATGAGACGCGCAGGCGAGAGGGGAACTTCTCGCCAGGTTGGGGGAGTTCGCCGGGCGCTGAGATGGTCTCCAGTGCGGAACTGATCGCCGAATCGTAAGCCGCGGTGGTGGCGAATGCTTTTTTGGCTAGCTTCCATTTTGTTTTAAGCGAAAGACCGCCGGAGCTGCGGAGTTCTTCGAGAGTTTGCGAATAATCCGATGGCGAAGTTATCACCGCAACATCCTGAAAATTCTTTGCCGCAGACCGCAACATCGAGGGGCCGCCAATATCGATGTTCTCGATGATCTCCTCGAATGTGACTCCAGGCTTTGCTGCCGTCTTCTCAAACGCGTACAGGTTCACGACGACCATATCGATGGCCGGAATGTCATGATCCGTGACGGCCTGCCGGTGAGCCTCATTCTCCCGAATGTGCAGAATGCCGCCGTGGACTTTTGGATGAAGCGTCTTCACGCGGCCGTCGAGCATCTCGGGGAAGCCCGTGAGCTCAGATATGTCTTTCACGCGAATGCCAGAGTCGCGCAGCAACTTCGCCGTGCCGCCCGTAGAAACCAGTTCCACTCCGAGTTTTTCGAGCCCGCGCGCGAAGTCGGCGATGCCGGTCTTGTCAGTCACACTCAAAATGGCGCGGTGAACAGGCTTCACATCCGATTGCGTAACAGCGGCAGGCACTTCGAGAGCTTCAGTCTGGGGCACGGAATTTCCTCGGGGGTTGAGATGAGTCGATTCTAAGAGGTCAGCCGAGAGTTGGCGAGTGCATCGTCTATGATGCGGGAGAAGCGGCAATAGGCGATAGGCGGTAGGCAGTAGGCGATAGACCAGAACCACTGCTCGTCACAATGTTCCTTGGCCGGATAGCCATTTCGCTTTCGCAGGGAAAAGCTGTGCGTTTGGTTCTGCCTATCGCCTATTGCTTATTGCCTATTGCTGTATCCGACGTCTCCAATACAGAAGGACATCATCGTTGCCCAACTGTCCCAACTGCGGCGCCCAACTTCAAACCGCACAAACCGGAGAGTACTTCTGTCCGGAATGCCGCTTGGTTGGCGCCCAGGCCCCGCCTCAGCGGCGCCGTCCGAACGTCTCCGACTACGTCAGGAGATTTCCAGCGACCACCGTTCTGATCGGCATCAATGTCGCCGTATTCATTGCCATGGTGCTGAATCATGTGCCTGTTTCTGGGCCTACAGTTGAACAATTGATCCGATGGGGCGGCGATTCGGGCGACAAGGTTCTCCTTCATAACCAGTGGTGGCGAATCATTACCTCGGCATTCGTCCACATTGGGGCTGCTCACATCATCATGAATATGTGGGCGCTGTGGGTGCTGGGCACGTTGGCCGAGGCCATTCTGGGAACGTGGCTGTACATCGGCGTTTATCTGGTCTGTGCGATTGCCGGCTCCATCACCAGCGTCTATTGGAATCCGGTGGTCGTGGGCGCGGGCGCGTCGGGTGCCATTATGGGACTCCTGGGAGCAGAAGTCAGCGTCCTGAAGTTTGCCCACCTGCCGCTGCCAAAGGAAGTAACGCGATCGACGATGCGGAGTTTGGTGCAAGGGGCTGTGCTCACGCTCCTCATCGGCATTCTTCCGCGAATCGATAATGCCTCGCATGTTGGCGGCCTGGTCTGCGGCCTGATCATGGGCCTCCTGCTCAGCCTGACGCGACGCGCCGGCGCGAGTGCTCAACGTCCCCTTCGCGCCATCTGCCTCATCGTGCCGTTTGCCGCGATGGTGCCGTTCGCCCTCGCGGCACAAAGACACGGGGAACCGCTCGTCCATCTCGCCAACGCTGAGGAGGCGCTTGGAGCTTCGCAGTTCGCTCAGGCGGAAAAGGAAGCGCGGCTTGCTTTGCGTCATCTCGCGAATCGCGACGACGTATTAACGGTTCTGGGAACCGCTCTGTATTACCAGGGCAACGATGCCGAAGCGAGCAAATACATGCGCCAGTTGCTGGAGCGGGATCCTCGCAACGACATTGCCACGAATGTGCTTGCATCCATTGAGCTGAAAGAGAACAACGCGATTGGCGCACGCGATCTGCTCACCCAATCGCTCGCTCTGCAGCCGCAGAACGCCTATGGCCATGTGCTTCTTGGACGCGCACTGCAGCAACTCAATCAGGACAGCGAGGCGATCGCACATTACCGCCAGGCGATCCAGATGGATCCGAATCTGTACGACGCGCAGATCGCGCTCGCGAGCATGTATGAGAAGCACAACGAGCCGAAGAACGCGATCTTGTTTTATAAGAAAGCGGCAGAGATCCATCCGAACGAAATCGAGCCATTGCGGGGACTCGCACGTTCCTACTTACAGGCCGGAATGAAACAACAGGCCGATCAGACGATCGCAGAGATTCGGAAGAGGGAAGCAGGACACTGAACTGAACGTGAATCCGACTTGTATACCACCCCATCAACCATAAAAAGTCCGCTGGGTCCGCGCGCCGTTCACTGCGAGTTACCAAGCGTGAACGTGAGCATTGTGAGAGGCGAGCGAACGCAGCCCAAAGCGCCGGAGGCGCGACATATGATAGCCCAGCACGTAAGTGCTGGGTGGTGGGAATAGATGAAACGAGCCCCGGCGGGGCGGCACTCTTTCTTCGGTGTTGTGACTTCAAGGCGTCAACTCACAATCTGAAATTACCGAGTCTGAAGATGACGCAAAAAACCGGCCGAGGGCGGCCGGCTCCACGTTTATTGTGTTTGGCGCTCTGAGACTCTCGCCCGCACCATCCCATAGAACCGCCATACATTCTCGTCTTGCCCTTTTGTGAGCCGCCGATAGATTTTCATAACGGGAAAGAGCTTGGCTCCGCCGATGTCGATTGAGATAACCGGAGCAACCGTTCCCGGATAGGTCTCAACACCCCACTCACCACCCCAGAGCCGGCGAATAGTTTCGCCGAAGTATCCACCCCAAATGCGTGCGGTCGAATCAAGTTCCTTCTGCATCGAGTCTTCCGAGCGAGGTTCCGGTTCGGGACTCGGTATCTTACCCGCGAGCTGATCCAGGATGCGTTCGAGATCCTCAAGACTGGCCTCCGAATAATCGAGCGCAACGCCGAACTCATGCGCGAGGCGTACGGCATCGGCGGCGTATTGCTCCATCATGTCGGCAATGGTGTTGAGTGGGTGAGTGGACATCGTGAAGAGCGTCTAGTGTACAAGCTGGAAAGCGGAAGCAGAATTGGCGCCGGTGTGGGTGACGTGGAGCCGGCCGCCCTCGGCCGGGTGTCTGGCGGAACCTTCAGAGTGGGTGCTGTTGTGAGATCGTGCTTCTAAATTACGAAATCGCCAAATGACGCCGCCGTCGCTAGGTCGACGAAAACCCGGCCGAGGGCGGCCGGCTCCACGTAACCTACCGGCGCCGGTTCCGTCCAGACGGCCAATGCACTCCCATAGCTTCGGTAATTTGCCGCCGTGCGCAATCCCGGCCACTATGTCCCTATCCCCCCGAGATTTCTGCATTTTGTAGAGCTTTACGGCTCGAAACGGCCCTCCCCCCAAAAAATCTTTGGCCGGTCGTCTCCGCCGAGGTCGCAGAAACGCGTCCTCGCCGGATAACGGAAGTAACCGAGCCAGGTACCCAAAATTCCCAGAACAGTGTGTGAGTCTCTGGGTTTTCAGAAGTGCAGGCCAAAAGACCACGTCTTCTCAAATCGGTAGAAGACGGGTCTTGGAGAGGAGCTGGAGATATGAAAAACCTCCGGCAATTCGTCTTTGCAGCTTTTGTGGCGTTGTTCGCAGCGTCATCGACCGCAGCGTTGTTTGCCGAAGCCGATCCGCCGTCGCGCGTGGCGCGCTTGAAGTACATCAGCGGACAGGTCTCGATGCAGCCCGGCGGGGTAAACGACTGGGCGGAAGCAACGGTCAACCGCCCGATGACGACGGCCGACCGTCTGTGGACCGATAAGGACTCGCGCGCGGAATTGCGCCTTGGCAATGCCGCCATGCGCATGAACAGCGAGACCAGCCTCACGCTGACGAATCTCTCCGACAACGCAGTTCAGCTCGAGCTCGATCAGGGCACGCTGAACCTCGATGTCATGCGTCTGTACAACGGCGAAATCTACGAAGTCGACACGCCCAACATGGCGTTTACGTTGACCAAACCGGGCGCCTATCGCTTCGACGTCGATTCCCAATCTGACACAACGCTCGTCACCGTGTGGAAAGGCAAAGGCATTGCCACCGGCAACGGCGAGGCCGTGAGGATCGATTCACACAAGCAAGTTCGCTTCACCGATGGCATGTCGCTGATGCACGCGATGTATGGAGCGCCTCACCAGGATGGATTTGACCAATGGTGCCAGGTGCGCACCGATCGCGAAGCCAACATCGCCTCCGTACGTTACGTTTCGCCTGATGTCGTGGGTTATGAGGACCTCGACGGCTACGGCACATGGCGCGAATATCCAACGTACGGACGCGTCTGGGTTCCAGTTGTCGCCGCGGGTTGGGCGCCGTACAGCGTCGGTCATTGGGTTTGGATCGCGCCTTGGGGCTGGACCTGGGTAGACGACGCGCCCTGGGGATTTGCTCCGTTCCATTATGGGCGATGGGTACATATCGGCGTAGCATGGGCCTGGGCGCCCGGACCCGCTTATGTGCGTCCTGTTTACGCACCCGCTCTTGTCGCGTGGGTAGGCAGCAGCGGAGCCGGAATCGGATGGTTCCCGCTCGGCTACGGCGAGCCTTATATCCCGTCGTACCACGTGAGCCGCGGATACTTTGAAACCATCAACGTGCGTAATACGCGCATCACGAACATCACGTACGTCACCAACACGTACTACAACGTCACCAACGTTCACATCACGAACATCCATTACGTAAACCAGTCATTTGGCACGACCGTGGTGAATAACGAAGTAATCGTCAATTCGCGGCCGGTGAATCACACTGTGTTCATCGGTCACAACGACGATTGGCGCAATCACCATGATGGTTGGGTCACCGCTGGTCCCGCATGTGCTCCTTCGCACGAGAGCGTCCTTGGCGTGCATGCAGGCGAGCGCGCCAGGATTCCGGAGCGCATTAACCAGCGCCCGGTAGTCGTGAAAATGACGCCGCCTGCGAGGCGCGAGCCGTTTGAGCCTCGACGCGGCGACAACGGACGTCCGTGGAACAACGACGATCACCGAGCGGATGGCCACACGCCGAACCCGCAGCACGGCGATAACGATGCTTCGAATCACGGCTACGGACACGGCAATGATGCCGACCATGATCGCAATGGAAACGATGACGGGCGCCGCGATCCGGTCGCCGATCGTGGACGCGATTTCCCGCATCCTGGCCGTGGTCACGATGATGACCATGGACAGCAGAACGCGAACAACGGCCATGATCAGAATGGCCAGGACCAGAATGCCCATAACGGGAACAATGACAATGATGATCGCGGCCGTCGAGGCCGTCCGGACTGGGCCGGCGTTCCGCATGAAGGCTCTTCGGATTCGCCGCGTTATCCTCGTCCGCCGCGTTCATCGGATGGCGATCATTCGCAGCCGAGTTCCTCTGGCAACAATCAGCCTGGAAACTCCGGCCAGCAGAACGGCAATGGTGGACAGAACCAGAACGCCCAAAACGGCAATGGCAACGGCAATGGAAACGATAACGGCAACAACGGCCGCCGAGGCCGTCCGGATTGGGCCGGCGTGCCACATCAAGGCGCTTCAGGTTCGCCCAACTATCCGCGTCCATCAGGTCCATCGAGTCCAGCTGGTCCATCCAACAATGGCAACTCGCAGCCAAGCTCGGCGAGTAACAACCAGCCCAACCAAGGCCAGGGCTCACAGGCGAGCGACGATCGCGGCAACCGCGGCCATGGCAACGGCAACGGTCCGAATTGGAATAACGGACAGAACGCCAACAACAGCAACGCGAACGGCGGCAATGCCGGCAATGGTGGCCAGCAGGCGCAAAGCCCGGCCTGGAGCCGTCCAAACCAGGACGGAAACTCGGGTAATCGCCAGGTGCCGCGTCCGCCGGCTCAGCCTGCGAACAGTGGGCAGGGCAATGGCATGAATCCCGGAATGGAACGTTCGCCGCAGCCCGTCTACCAGGCTCCGGCAGCTTCGCAGCAGCAGGCCGAGCGCGATGTGCCCAGACCGCGCGAGGGAGTCACGAACCGTCCGCAGCCCATGATGCAGCAGCCGCAGGCGAACAACCAGCGCGATTATCCGATGCCACAGCGGCAGATGCGACAACCGTCGTATTCGTCGCAGAGCGCTCCGGTGCAGCAGCAGGCGCAACGTCCAGTGCAGGCGGATCGCGGAAATTCACGCCCCGCGCCGGTTGTACAACGAGCGTCACAGCCTCAGTCGCGTCCTATGCCCAGCAGAGGTTCAGGTGGAAACGGAAACTCGCACGCCACCTCGAGCTTTCAGGGTGGCGATCACGGAAAGGTGCAGGACCGATAAGCCGAGTGGTTTTTCGCTCGTGCATCGGGACTGTCAACCATCTGCCCGATTCCTACCCCGGTGGAGCCCTCGCCTTTAGGCGAGGGTGAGCGAATGCGTTAGCATTCGCGAATCCAGGAATTGCGAAACACTCGCGCTTTAGCGCAGGCACGCGAGGCCAGCGCTAAAGCGCAATTTCCTTGCGTGTCGTTTAGACGCGGCTTGCAGCCGCGCCTTCGCCTAAAGGCGAGGGCTGTCACCATAACTGCGAACCTCTTCCCAGATCGCCGCATTCACGGGAATACCGCGCTCCATGTTCTCGCGACGAATCTTCAACACCTGCTCTCCCGGATAACGCACCGGCGCGTCGCCAGAAGCGGTTGCCTTGTGCAGATCCTCAATGATCTTGTCTGCGATGTCCTGCGCTCCGCCGACTTTCGAGGGATCGATCGTGATGAACACCTGCGAGAGCGCAGTTTCCCGTTCTGAATCCGCCGGAATCTGATGCGTCGCACTGCCGCCGGCCAACATGGTCGCAATCATATCGAGCATCAACGCCATCCCCGATCCCTTCCAGTAGCCCACGGGCAGCGCGCGCTGCGATTGCTCGATTTCCGCGGGATCGCGTGTCAGCTCGCCTTCAGCATTGAACCCTCCCGGAACGGGGAGCAATTGCTTCTTCAGGCGGTAGGATTCGATGGCTCCATAAGAAAACTGCGACATCGCCATATCCAAAACAACATGCCCGGCTTTGCGTGGGACGGCGATAATGATCGGATTGTTGCCAAGGCGCGGATCGCTCGATCCCCATGGCGGCAGGTTGGGCATTGTGTTCGTCCAGCAGATACCGATCAGGCCGGCGTCTGCTGCCTGCCAGCCGTAGTTGCCGCCGCGCATCCAGTGATTGGTATTGCCCAAACCTACACAGCCGATTCCGTGTTCGCGGCCTAGTTCGATAGCCCGCTGCATGGCCGCATAAGCATTGAGGTTGCCGGGGCCGCGATGTCCGTCCCAGCGCTCCAGCGCCCCAAATCGGGAAGTGGGGGTCGGCATCGCTTTGGGATCGATCAGTCCGCTGCGAATGCCGCGTACGAAGCGCGGGAAACGATTCAGTCCGTGCGAGGCCACGCCGTCGCGGCTGGCATCAGCGAATAAACGTGCCGAGAGCCGCGCGCGATCGTCCGAGAAACCAAGCTCGCGGAGAATCCCGGCGAGCGTGCTCTGCAGCTCGTCATAAGACACTCGCGTTTCGGCAGCCACACTCATTGCGTGTCTCGCATTACGAAACTCTCCAATCGGATGAAGATTTTATTGCCGTGATTCCGTACACTCGTTGGGCACTCAGCTCCGACCTTGGGAGCACGAAAATTTCGGGAGTCGAAACAAATGCAGAATCTTCCCAAAACAGGCATGTTGCTGATAGTGTTCCTCAGCACCATGGCCATGACCCAGACCTCAACCCCGTCCAGCACCGCCCAGGCGAACCCGATGTCCGCTGACTCGGTGAAGTACTACTCCAAAGACGACCTCGCGGCATCGTTCGCCAAAGGCGCTACGTTGGTCACAGAACCGAATTACCGGGTGATGACTGCCCATCGTACCGAATCGGGAAATGTCGAGATCCACCGCAGCTACACCGACGTCTTCTATATCGTACAGGGCAGCACGAATATCGTGACCGGCGGCAAAGTGATCGGTGAGAAGGCAACGAACCCGGAAGAACCGCGCGGCGATTCCATCGAAGGTGGCCAGACGCGGCATCTCTCGGCCGGCGATGCTATGGTGATTCCCGCCGGCGTGCCGCACTGGATGAAGGATGTCGAAGGCACGCTGCTGTACTTCGTGATGAAGGTGAAGACGGCGGAGTAGCTGCCATCGAGTGCTCGACTGGCAAGTTCCAGCGCCACACGCGGCAAAGAGCGCTGTGATTTCAAAATCTACTTGGATGAAGACACCATGCGATCGAGAACCTATAAGCGAGTTTTTCTGTTTCTGTCCGTGCTTGTTGTCGGCGCAACTTTCGCCGCTGCTCAAGGTACAAAGCCGGCGCTGCAAATCTATTCGATTGACGTTGAGGGTGGTCAATCGACATTACTAGTGAGCCCTAGCGGACAATCCATGCTCATCGACACCGGCTGGGCAGGCTCCAACGGCCGCGACGCCGATCGCATCGTCGATGCGATGAAGCTTGCCGGCGTGCAGCGACTCGACTACGTGCTGATCACGCACTATCACGTTGACCACGTCGGCGGGGTGCCCCAGCTTGCCGATAAGGTGAAGATCGGCACCTTCGTAGACCACGGCGAGAATCTTGAAAGTGCGGATAACGTCAGGAAAGATTTCGCCAACTACGAAGCCACGCTCGCCAAGACGGGCGCGAAACGCCTGACGGTAAAGCCCGGCGATCGCATTCCTGTTTCGGGACTGAATATTGAGGTCCTCACCGCCGGACGCAAAGAGATTTCCAGCCCTCTTCTCGGGGCCGGCCAGCCCAACGACGATTGCAGCAGCGAGCCGGCACAAGCCGATGATCCGACCGAGAACTCGGCTTCACTCGGAGTGCTGGTTACTTACGGCAAATTTCGCTTTATTGATCTAGGTGATCTGACTAAGAAAAAAGAAATCGAGCTGGTCTGCCCCAACAACAAGGTCGGCAAAGTGGATTTGTATCTCGTGAGCCATCATGGCTGGGATCCGTCGAATAGCAAATCCCTGCTGAACGCACTGCATCCGCGTGTAGCGATTATGCCGAACGGCGCGCACAAGGGTGGCAGCCCAGGCGCGTGGCAGATCGTGCACGACTCGCCCGGGCTCGAAGGCTTCTGGCAGCTTCATTATGCCGCCGATTCCGACAAGGCACACAATACCCGCGACGACCTTATAGCGAACACCGGTGACGCTGACGGCAATTACATCAAGGTGGTGGCGCATCAGGACGGCTCGTTCGATGTCACCAACTCGCGCAATAAGTTTTCGCAGCACTACGCGCGATTGCGTCGTTGAGCAGGTTCTTTGCACGGACTTTCTACTTACTTTGATGGGCCCTGGATAATAACTGAAACCGCGTGCGTCTTACGTATTGAACTTAAGTAGCCTCTCGATTGTTCTAACCGGATAATGGAGGCTGCGAGATTCGTGATTAGTGATTGAGCGATTTCGCAAGCAAAATCAGCAAATCGCGAGATCGGGAATGGAAGAAAACACCCGGCCGAGGGCGGTCGGTTCCAGGTTTCTTAGGAGTACATCATGAGCACCTTATCCCCCGTCTTAAATGAACCGGTTACCCGCGAAGGAAATGTGTTTCGCAAGACTAACGCGCACAAAGGGCGCAAGGTTTTTATCACTCCATCGAACAGCACGATGAAGCACCTGTGCTATGCGCGAACCATTCTCGATTCGGGAACTCCGAACGTGAAGTTCGAAAATGGGAAGCAGGAAACAGCGCTGATCTGCCTTTCCGGAGAAGTAGAGGTGGCGGTTGGGAGTGAGCGCTTCAAGTTGGGAGAACGCGATTCCGTGTACATTCCGCGCGGCTTTTCAATTCAGCTCCAGACGCGCTCTCATGCCGATATCGCCGAATTTTCCTCCGACGTTGAAAATAAATATCCGCTCCAGCTCGTGCGCTATTCCGACATCAAAGATGATAAGACTCTTCATTTCACCGCCGGTGGCGCAGCGACTACGCGCGATCTGAATATCCTAATCGGCAAGAACGTGCAAGCCGGACGCCTGGTTGCAGGCCTGACCATTTCGGAACCGGGTAACTGGACGAGTTGGCCTCCGCACGAGCATGCCGAGATGCTCGAAGAGATGTACGTGTACACGCACATGCCCCCTCCAGGATTCGGAATTCAGTTTGTCTATACCGATACGAAGGAACCGGAACTCGCAACCATCGTGCGCGACGGCGACGCCGTGCTGATGCCGCGTGGCTACCATCCCAACGTTGCCGCTCCGGGGCATCGCATTGGCTTTCTTTGGGCGATGGCGGCGCATCGCGAAAAGGAAGATCGTCAGTTTGGAGTGGTAAACGTGCAGCCCGAATTCGCGCAGTCGGGATCGGGACTGGAAGCGAGCAGAAAGTAGCCGGGTGATCCTCGATCAGTTCAGGCTCGAGGGCAAGACCGCGCTGGTCACAGGCGCGTCGGCTGGTTTGGGCGCAGCGATGGCGATCGCCCTTGCTCAAGCTGGCGCGGACGTGATTTGCCACGGCAATTCGCGTTCGCCGGAGCAAACGTGCCGTCAGATTGAGAAGCTCGGGCGTAAGGCTGCGACCGTCACCTCTGATTTGTCGAAGCACGGAGCTGCTGAGGAGCTGTTCGCGAAGGCCCAGCAGTTTGCGCCCGTGGACATTCTCGTGAACAATGCGGGAACGATCCGTCGGGCAAAGGCAACTGAATACAGCGACGACGATTGGGGCGCGGTGCTGCAGGTAAATCTCAACTCTGTTTGGAAGCTGTGCCAGGCTGCGGGTCGCGCGTTTCTCTCGAGAAAGACAGGCGGAAAGATCATTAACATTGCCTCCCTGCTTACGTTTCAGGGAGGGATTACTGTTCCGGCGTATGCTGCGTCAAAAGGAGCTGTCGCGCAATTGACGAAGGCGCTGGCCAACGAATGGGCGGCACACGATGTCAACGTGAACGCGATTGCTCCTGGATATATGCGAACGGACAATACCGCCGCATTGCAGCGCGATGACGTTCGCAATCGCCAAATTCTCGATCGAATTCCAGCAGGCCGCTGGGGAGAACCCAACGACATGGCCGGAACGGTAGTTTTCCTCGCATCGCCAGCGAGCAGCTATATTCATGGGCACGTGTTAGTAGTCGATGGTGGTTGGATGGGAAGATAAGACGGGCTACTGGCCGCTGGCTTTTGGCTTCTGGCTAGCGCACTTGAGCATCGGCACTGTTTGGGCCAGCAGCTAGTGGCCAGAAGCCAGCAGCCATTTTAAGGATCCTCGTGCAGCAAACTTCAACTCGAACCGATCAGCCTGGATGCGCTCCCACCCCTGCCGCGATTGACGCCGCAGTCCACGCGCGAGCCGGCGGAAACTTGCGCTGGGTTATCTGCGCACTCCTGTTTTTCGCCACGACCATCAACTACATGGACCGCCAGGTCCTGGGGATACTCGCACCATTTCTGCAAAGGACGATCGGGTGGAACGAGATCCAGTACGGAGACATTGTTTTTGCATTCCAAGCGGCCTACGCCATAGGGCTTCTACTCGTCGGGGGATTAATTGATCGCCTCGGCACCCGCATCGGATATGCCCTCTCCATTGGCATATGGAGCCTTTCGGCAATGGGTCATGCGCTTGCAAATTCCGTACTAGGCTTCGGATTCGCACGCGCCATGTTAGGGCTCGGCGAATCCGGCAACTTTCCTGCAGCGATCAAGACGGTCGCGGAGTGGTTTCCTAAAAAGGAACGCGCTCTAGCTACGGGCATTTTCAATTCGGGAACAAACGTAGGCGCGGTCATCGCGCCGCTCACCGTTCCCTGGATCGCAACTCATTGGGGATGGCGCTGGGCATTCTTGTTCACCGGCTTTTTCAGCGCGACGTGGTTGATTTGTTGGCTGGTCTTATATCGCCGGCCGCAACAGCATCCGAAACTTTCGCCTGAGGAGCTGCGCTACATTCAAAGCGATCCGGTCGAACCGACAACGAAAATTCCGTGGCTTCACCTGCTTCCGCATCGCCAAACATGGGCCTTCGTACTCGGCAAGTTCCTGACGGATCCAATCTGGTGGTTTTATCTTTTCTGGCTTCCGAAATATCTGAACGCGAAGCACGGACTCAGTCTCACCCAGTTGGGGCCGCCACTGGTCGCGATCTATGTAGCTGCCGATATCGGCAGCATTGGCGGGGGCTGGTTGTCGGGGACCCTGATTAAACGCGGATGGAGCGTCAATCGGGCCCGCAAAACGGCAATGCTGGTTTGCGCCCTGTGCGTACTCCCGGTTTTGTTCGTTTCACGTATCGGCGGGTTATGGCCGGTGGTGGGCCTGATCAGTCTTGCGACTGCGGCGCATCAAGGGTGGTCCTGCAACATCTTCACCACGGCTTCAGATATGTTCCCGAAACAGGCCGTCGCGTCTATCGTGGGGCTGGGTGGATTTGGCGGCGCGCTTGGCGGAATGTTCCTTGCATGGTTTACGGGACATCGCCTCGAGGCCACTCACAGCTACCGCACGCTATTCTTCATCGCTGGATCGGCATATCTATTTGCGTTGCTCGTCATTCAACTACTGTCGCCGCGGCTGGAGCCGGCGCACATCGATCTCACTCGGAGTAATTCATGACCAGGGAACAAGTCCGCGCACGCGTGCTTGAAGTTGGAATCGTGCCGGTCGTGCGGGCCACATCGGCCAAACAAGCGATCTCCGCCGCTGTCGCGGTTGCCGCGGGGGGAATCACCATCGTCGAAGTTACCATGACGGTTCCCGGTGCACTCGATGCCATCTCGCAGCTCATTAAAACACTGGGCAGCGAAGTTATAGTGGGGGCCGGTACCGTGCTCGATGCGCAGGCGGCCCGCCAGTGCTTTGATGCAGGCGCGGAGTTCCTGGTGAGTCCTGGTCTCGATTTGGGGACGATCAAGGCAGCGCAGGATGCCGGAAAGCTGATCATGGCGGGCGCGCTCACGCCGACAGAAGTCATCACCGCCTGGAAGGCCGGAGCGGATTTCGTAAAAGTGTTTCCCGCCAGCGCCGTGGGTGGCGCGGCGTACCTGAAAGCGCTGCGTGGACCATTGCCGCAGGTTCCGCTTGTGCCCACCGGCGGAGTGAACCTGAACACGGCAGCCGATTTTCTTCGCGCTGGAGCCTCGGCGCTCGGCATCGGTGGAGAGCTCGTGCTCGCCGCAGCGCTCAAGAGCGGAGAGACGGCGCAGATCACCGCGCTTGCGCGCCAGTACCTCGAGATCGTGCAGCAGGTGCGCGAGGCAGAAGCCAAACCCGCGATGGCTGGGTGACACGAAATACCCGACAAGAGTCCATTTGAGCGAATCGCAAGTGCACCTTTGCGCGAATCATCTAAAGCTTACTGTCATCTCTCGCGCCGCAGCGACACCACTCGTGCTTCGAGAAGTCTGGCTCTTGCGGCGCGCGGGATCTGCTTTTCGGCGGAAATAGCAAAAGCAGGTCCCCCGGGCCGCTTTTGGGTTTCGACTTTAATAGCGGTTTCGTAGCGGCCCGAGGGATGACAGTCTTTATTAAGGTTCCGTCAACAAGCGACAGCGACAATGAAAACTAAATTCGCGGTTATTTGTATCGCGCTGTTCTTTTTTGTTCCACTCTCTTTCGCTCAACCCCATCTGAAATGCGTCAAGCTCGCGGTCACTAATCCTACTGGCCAAAACCGACCGGCCGAGAACATCGTCGTTTCTGTTGCGGAGCTTCGCAAGATTGCTCCGGATTTTTATCCCGGGTCACAGATCGTCACTGCCACAGACGCAAGCACCGTGGCAGAGGACGCTACCATCCTTCACGCGACAGAGCTTCCCTCGCAGGTCGATGATCTTGATGGCGACTTCAAAGCCGACGAACTCGCGTTCCAAATCGATCTCAAGCCGCATCAGACTCGAATCGTGACTATCACCTGGGGACCGCCGGATCGCATTTTTCGGTTGCGCGGCGATTACGAGCCGCAAACGAATGCGATCTTTACCAGGAAGATCGACGGCATGGGATGGGAGTCGAAGCGCAATGCATTTCGGCTCTACTTCGATCCGCGCAATGCGATCGATCTTTACGGCAAGCCGCGGCCGACATTGCAGCTCGATCGCTACGCGACGCCCGGCTACGTTTACCACAACTACTCGCCAGATGGCCGCGACATCTACCTCGTCGCCGACGCGTTGGGAATCGGCGCGCCTGCGGCGTGGGTGAACGGAACCGCGCAGCACATTTCCGACGTTACGAATCGCAGTTGGCGAATCATCTCCACGGGCCCGGTGCGCGCAATCGTCGAGTTCACATATGAAGGCTGGAAGGTTGCGGGCAAGAGCGTGAACGTGAAAGTCCGCGCAACGCAATGGGCGGGCGAACGCGGGTTCACGCAAACACTCACCTCAGAAGAGGCCGGCGATCTCGTCTTTGCCACCGGCCTGACCCAGCAACAGGGAATTCCTGAGCTGCGCTCTGGTAGCGGCGAAGATCCTGCCTGGCTGGCGATGTGGGGAGAGCAGGCGGTTGAAGGCGGGAACAAAGCTGTGTCGCCGATCATGCGCGGTACCAATTTGGGACTCGCGGTGATTATGGGTCCAGGAACTGCGGCGTCCAGCAACAAGGACGCCAAGGACTATCTCTATACCTTCCTGCTCAAGAACGGGACAGCGACCTGGTACTCGCTTGCAGCCTGGGATCACGAAGGAACAAACGATCCCATTCCCGTTCCCGGAGCAAAGGAACCGCGCGAATATGTTGCGCGAGTCGCGGGAATCGACAACATCACCAGCAAAGACAAGCTGATCTCCTATGTCAAAGACGTTGCCGCTCGCATGAAAGCTCCGGCAGGCGTAAAACTGCTCTCGACCGCCGCCGAGGTCCAGAGCGCGCCGCCCGATACGCTGCATCCGATCGGCACGCGCACTTACAAGCAAGCCATCGATCTACTGCAAAAAGAAATCGACCGCACGGCAACAAAATGGGAGCCAATCATCACCGCAGCACAGCCCGGCAGCGTGAATGCCCACGCCGGTGCAGGATTCTTCACCGACGGCGATAACCAAACCGGCGAATGGCAATCGCAAAAAGGCTTCTTCTGGACTGGCGGCTTCTGGACCGGCGAGCTGTGGAAGATGTACTCGCTTACGCGAGACGAGAAATATCGCCGCTGGGCGGAGCTCTGGACTTCGCGCATGACCGGAGCAGAAAACGATCAGAACCACGACACCGGCTTTCTCTACTTCTATTCCTCAGTAGCCGGATACGAGCAGACGCATGACGCCAAGCTGCGCGAGAGCGCGATTCGAGCTGCCGATCATCTGCTGAGCATGTACAACCCTGTCACTCAACTCATTCCCGCGTGGGAGAAGAATGGCGATGACAGCATCATCGACACGATGATGAACCTACAACTGCTGTGGTGGGCGAGCCGCGAGACCGGTGACTCAAAATATCGCGGTGCGGCGCTTAAACATGCGTTGCGCTCCGCCGATTGGTTTGTGCGCAATGACGGATCTGTTATTCAGTCGGTTCACTACAATCCCGGCGACAATCGCCAGGAGTTTCGTCTGCATGGCGGCGCTCCTCGCGGCGACCAGCCATTCCTGTTTCCGAACAATGCAAAACCAGGCGAGCGCGTCTTTTATCACACGCATCAGGGATTCTCCTGGGAAACAAGCTGGTCACGCGGCACGGCCTGGGCGCTGTACGGGCTCGCGACCGCATATCGCGAGACGCACGATTCACGGCTACTGCAGGCGGCACAAAAAGTCGCCGATTTCATTGCCGCCAATCTCCCCGACGACTACGTACCCTGGTATGACTTCAACGACGAAGGCGTGATCTATCGCAATCGCGACACTTCGGCAGCAGCGATTGCGGCTAACGGCTTCTTGCAGTTGTCTGCACTCGAACAGAACGCGCAGAAAGCTCAGTTGTACCGCGCAGAAGCAGAGCGGATCACGCATTCACTGATTGATCGCTATCTCACACCAACATTGCAGGGCGACAATTCGCCAGCTGGCGTCCTGCGCCACGGTAGCGGCACGCGCCCGTCCGACGGCATGCTGATTTACGGCCAGTATTACCTGTTGGAAACATTGATTGCGCTCGATCGAGCGCGATAGCAGAGGACGGTGGGTTGGCCAGTGGAGCCCTAGTACAAGAATCCAGTAGCCCCCCCGTCGTCGAACAGCAGTGCGCCATCCTGACTTCCCGAAGCCGGATTGAATTGCTCTTCGCTGCGGGAATCGGCTGCCAGCGACTTCTCGAGTTCAAGTGGACTGGAAATCAGCGTGGCGTCACGAGCCGGATTGAATCGGCCATTCGCTACATAGCCGACGGCAACACTGCTTGCGACAAATGGATGAAGCAAGAGCAAGGGCACAGCATATTTCTTTGAACGTACTACGGATTCGAGCACGCCGTGCACGGCTTCGCTGCGGGGCATGGCTCCCGGTACTTGAGGAATGATGAATTTTGATAGCTCGAGCTTTGCATGTCGCCGGCTGTAGCGCACCAATGTCTTCGCCATTTGCTTTGGCGTGCTGATGCCGACATCGGCGATCACGTTCCGATGCAGTGCCTTGGGGTAGTAGAAGTTAATAATGTTACGTGAGAAGTCCGCACAATTGTGAAACAGCAGGTTGAATTGGCTTCGATTCGGCCGCGAATTGAGTCGCTCGATGAGTTGAGCGTCCTTTCCGGCAGGAACTTCAATTTGTAAAACGTAGATGCGACGGATGAACGCCGCACCCACCAGTTCCTCCCAGTGCCCGCTCGGTACAGATCCATTGGGGGCGTCAGGGGCAAAGTCGCGCAGATGCGCCCGCCGGTACTCGTCACGCAGGCGCTCGACAGTTGCAGCATCGGCAGAAGCCGGTACCTGGTCCGGCTCCTCAACCGCATATAAATAAGGAATCAGCGGAATCGCAACCCAGTCATAGCCCGCGATGCCGTTATAACGGCTGATGACCACACCTGACTCCCCTGGCAGGCAGGCGCGAAGCTTCACAGGAGTTTCGGCGCAAATGTTCGAGAAATAAACGGCCGCATGGCCAGTGGGATTCATATGGCCGAAGGTGCCATATGGCTCCTCCACAAATAGCGCTACGCTGCCATACAGGCTGGATGTAAGCGCGAGAAACAGCAGAAATAGAAAAGGCTTTAGAAGTCGCATCTCAGGTGCCGGAATACACTTCTACTGCTAGTTCTAAATTGTTAGAACCCAAGCAGAATTCCAGAGTTGCTCGTTACATGGTGTGAATGCCTCCGGTGGACTTAGTGGACTGTGTGGACGCAGCAAATGGACGATTTGCGTGGATTTCAATCCACGAAGTCCACGCAGTCCACTTTGGCGGAGCTGTCGTTGGACGACGGTGTGCCCTCAATTGCAGTAGCATCGAGCGACTGCTAAGGAGAAGCAATGAAGAAACGCAAACTCGGCAAAAGCGGTTTGGAAGTATCGGAAATCGGGCTGGGCTGCATGGGATTGAGCTTTGGTCTCGGTCCGGCTGTGGACAAGCAGCAGGGAATTGCGCTCATTCGCGCAGCTGTAGAACGCGGTGTCACATTCTTTGACACGGCCGAAGTCTACGGCGCATACACGAATGAAGAGTTGGTTGGCGAGGCTCTCGCCCCATTTCGTAAGAACGTCGTCATTGCCACCAAATTTGGTTTCAAGATCGACGCCAATGGGAAGCAGGCTGGCCTGGATAGCCGCCCCGAACACATCAAAGAAGTCGCCGAGGCATCACTGAAGCGCTTGAAGACCGACGTGATCGACCTCCTTTATCAGCATCGGGTCGATCCGAATGTGCCAATTGAAGATGTCGCAGGCGCAGTGAAGGACTTGATCAAGCAAGGCAAGGTCCGGCATTTCGGGCTCTCCGAAGCAGGGGTGAAAACCATTCGTCGTGCACACGCGGTGCAACCGGTGGCTGCGCTGCAAAGCGAGTATTCGCTATGGTGGCGCGAGCCTGAAGCGGAGGTGATCCCGACCCTTGAAGAGCTCGGTATCGGCTTCGTTCCGTTCAGTCCGCTGGGTAAGGGATTCCTCACAGGCAAAATCAGCGAGGACACTAAATTCGACAAGAACGATTTTCGCAACATCGTGCCTCGCTTTACGACCGAGAACCGCAAGGCCAATCAGGCGCTCGTCGATGCAATCGACAGATTTGCTCGACAGAAGAAAGCGACGCCGGCTCAGATCGCACTGGCCTGGTTACTCGCTCAGAAGCCGTGGATGGTTCCCATTCCGGGCACGACCAAGCTGCACCGTCTCGAAGAGAATCTTGGAGCTGTGAACGTCGAGCTTTCACCCGACGATCTTCGCGAACTGGAGAGGGCCGCCGCCAAAATTCCGGTTCAAGGCGCTCGCTACCCAGAAGAGCTGCAGAAGATGGTCGGACGCTGACCAGCAGCTGGAAAGTAGAGCAGCATGAAAATCGGCATTCTCGGTTCAGGGCTAATGGGCGGCAAGTTGGGAACGATCTTCGCGCGAGCAGGGCACGAGGTTGTGTTCAGCTACGCGCGAACCGAAGGCAAACTCAAGAAACTGGCGCGCTCAGCCAAAGGCAATGCACGAGCAGGCACGCCAGAAGAGGCTGCGGAGAATGCTGACGCGCTGTTGCTTGCTGTGCACTGGTCACGCGTCGATGATGTGGCGAAGCAGGCAGGCGATCTTTCGAACAAGGTGATCGTCACCTGCTGCCTACCCATGGACGCCGACAACACGAAGCTAATCGTCGCAAATAATTCATCAGGGGCGGAGGAGCTTGCGAAAAAAGCTCCGAAGTCTCGCATTGTTTGCGCGTTCAACACTGTGCCGAGCGAGGTGCTGTTTGGCGTTTTCGAGTCCAAGCGCAAGAAAAATCGCCCCGGACTCGTGTACTGCGGCGACGACCAGCGTGCAAAAGAAGTCGCGGTGAAGTTGATCACTGATGTAGGTTTTGAGCCAGTGGATTGCGGGCAGCTCCGAATCGCGCGCTACACTGAGCCCTTTGCGCTGCTCGTGGCACAACTCGCATACGAAGGCGAGGGAGGACCAGAGTTAGCCTACCGGTTCGAGCGCTTCAAAAGCTGATCGGCTCTAACAGGCTGCGGAAAAATGCAAAACAGAACCGCCGGCGGTAGCCGGTGGGTCGGAGGTCGCCGAAAGGCGAACTCCGAATGCGACGATACTGCCAGCAATTGCGTAGATACGCAGCCGCAACGCACGCGGCTGCCCTCCGCCTACCGGCGCCGGTTCCGTTACCCTCGTCGCGCCCGCATTTTTCCGCAGCCTTGCTAAGTGGGCTTAAGCGTGAATCTGGGACTGACCTCGGAAACTCTTCTACGCCGCCTCCAGCTTTGACTCCACAGGAAGACCGGCATTGCGCCATGCATCGAAGCCGCCTTTAAGAGCCCAAACCTTCTGAAAGCCACGTTCGCGAAGCTTTTGCGCCAAACTGGCGCTTGAACCTTCGTTTGGTCAAGTGCAATACGCGACAATCGGTTTATTTTTGGGAATTTCGTAAAGGTGGCTTTCAAAATCATCGAGAGGAACGCGGCGCGCATTCGGAACCATTACGTCCGACTCTGCCCATGCCGTCGGGTTGCGAACGTCGAGGATTGTGGAGTCTTCTCCCGCTTTCATTCGTTTTCGCAGGTCATCGATGGAAATTCTTAGATCATCTGACATTCGCAAGACCCCCTGATTGGTTTGCCCGCAGGCTTCGCACGATCAGAGGGTGTGATGTGCGGCGTCATCTCCAAAGATGGCCCTGACCAACGTGACTGGCAGTTGCATTTTGGCGCGAAGCGGCGGTTCTGCGGCGACGTCCATTCATCGCGCTGCCAAGCTGCCTGCATACAACCGCGTCTCCTTGCGAGTTCTCTATATAGCTGGTGATGCTGTAACTAAGACTGTTCCACAATGACATTGTTGGTAAGCATAAGCGTGGTCACGTTCTATCTGTTCTGGATCGTTTTTTCCGGATCGTTTGCCACCCATGAACTCCTCATTGGCACCATCGGAGCCGTGCTCGCGACGGGTGGGATGGCGGTGATCAATCTCCAGTATCCCGCCAGATTTGGGCCCACCGCATCGAACTTGCTCGCGATCTGGCGGCTTCCGTGGTACGTGCTGAGCGGAACGTGGGAGATCGCTGTCGTTGCGGCGAAAGACTTGATCGGCATCAAACCGGCGAAGTCCCTTTTCCGAATTGCGCGTTTCGATGCCGGCGATAAAGACGATCCCCGGGCAAATGCGCGTCGAGTGCTTGCCGCTGGATACACGTGTGCGGCGCCGAATTTCATTGTCCTGGGCATAAACGCAAGCGATCAGACGCTCCTCTTTCATCAGATCGAGCGCAGCTCAGTTCCGAAGATGACGCAAGACTTAGGAGCTTTGCCATGAATGTCTGGGAGCTTGCAGCCCAAGTGATGATCTTCGTTCTGGTGCCTCTCACCTGGCTGGCGAGCAAAGGCGATCCGCGTCAGCGTCTGGTTTCGTTCTATATGGCGGGCGTTGTGATCACGCTACTGATGATGCTGCTGACACTGGCATTCAACCGCATGCCGATGATGGACCTCGCGATCACGCTGGCTTTGATGTCTTTCGGCGGCGGAATCGTCTTCGCGCGTTTCTTTGCGCGACATCTGCGATGAAGGCCATTCTGATCGACGTCTTTCTCGCTGCCGCAGTGCTGATCACGATCATCTCCGTTTTGGGAATGCTGCGGGTCCACGATCCCTATCAGCGCATGCACTACATCGCTCCCCCCGCTTCGCTGAGCTCATTGCTGATCTGCATTGCAATCTTTATTCAAAGAGGACTCAAGCCGGAATCGTTCAAAGCGCTCTTTGTCGTTCTGGTCCTGGTGAGCATGAACACCATTGTGACGCACGCGGCTGCACGCGCATTCCGCATTGCGGAAGTCCCAGATTGGGATCCTGCGGAGGGCGAAGAAGTCCCGATTCTCTCTTCTGACGAAAGAGTAGAAGAGGAGCAAGGCTGATGCGATTGCTGCAATGGGTCATCCTGTTGCTCGTAGCCGGAGTGGCTCCGGCAGTCGTGTTAAGCCGCGATCCGAAATCGCAGGTAGTGACCCTGAGCTTTTATGGCCTGATCTGCGCTCTGATGTTCTTCATATTTCAAGCTCCTGATGTGGCGCTGTCGCAGATCACGATTGGAGCTGTGATGTTGCCGCTGATGATTATGCTGGCGCTCACGAAGATGCGTCGTCAGAATCTCCGGCGTGAGCGCGAAGGGAAGAAATGAGTTCCCGAACGCGGACTGCTTTCTTTTTGTGTTCGGCTGCGGTGCTGGCGTTTGTCTTTGCCTGCGGAATTCGCGATCTTCCGCCTCTCGGCGATTATCGAGGACCCTACGGAAACGCTGTCACGCAGGTCGCGGTGTACGAGCGACATGCAACCGACGTAGTGAACGCCATCAACTATGACTATCGTGCATTCGACACCCTTGGAGAGGAATTCATCTTCTTCGCGTCAGTGCTGGGCGTACTGCTGCTCTTTCGTCCTGCGGGAGACGAGGACAAGAAGGGGAAGCGCGAGACAAAGTCGGAAGACACATTGCCAATCTCAGATACGCTGCGCGTGAGCATGCAGGCGATGGTCGGGATCATGATCGTCTTCGGCGTGTACATGGCGACTCACGGTCAGCTCACGCCAGGAGGCGGATTTCAGGGTGGAGTAATTTTGGCTTCTGCTCCGCTGGTTGTCTATTTGTCGGGCAATGTAAAAACCTTCGAAGCGATTGTTTCCAGTCCACTCGTGAAGCTCGCCGAGTGTGGCGGAGCCGCCGGCTATGCGGCTATCGGAACGGCCGCGCTTCTCTTCGGCGCTCATTTTCTAACCAACATTGTGCCTCTCGGAACTACAGGAGATTTGTTCTCGTCGGGCACGATTGCTGTGATTAGCGCCGTCGTCGGCTTAGAAATCGCCGGCGGTTTCGTGCTGTTGATGCAGAACTACTTGCGCGAAATCATCGAAGAACGCCTGCGGAAGGAGAAATGATGCTGGCTTACCTGCCGTATGCAGTTGCCGCATGGGTCTTCCTTTGGGGACTATATGGAATCGTCACGAGCAAGAACCTTGTGCACCAGGTCGTCTGCGTGGCAATTCTCCAGACCTCAACTTACGTTTTGCTGCTCGCGATTGGATACAAAGTGGGCGGCACCGCTCCCGTGTTTGCGGACATTCCCGTCGGCACGAGCGTAGTCGATCCGCTGGTACAAGCGTTGATGCTCACCGACATTGTGGTTGAAGCCGCAGTGATGGCGCTCCTGCTTTCAATGGTCGTCAAAGCCAATGAACTGGCGGGAACGGTTGATCCTGAGGAACTACGATTCCTGATGGGCTGATGACCACAGCACTGATCCCACTGCCGATTGCAATTCCGCTGATCGTAGCGGCGTTTCTGGCCTTCGCCGGCAAAGGCATTGGACGCCGCGCGTGTGACCTTCTCGCCATTGCGACCGCCGCAGCGAACTTGTGGATGACTGCGATCATTTTGCACGGCACCTGGTCGCAGCCACAGGTGTACTGGTTTGGGAATTGGTGGCCGCGCAGCGGAGGCGTCGCTCTCGGCATCAGCTTCGTGGTGGACACATTCGGCGCGGCGCTGGCTCTACTGGTCGCGGTGCTTACGCTTGCCGGCCTGATCTTCTCCTGGAAGATCTTTGAAGATACAGAAAATCATTTTCAACCGCTGATGTTGATCTTCATGGCCGCCATGTGCGGCTTCAGCTATACCGGCGACCTTTTCAATCTGTTTGTCTTCTTCGAGCTAATGAGCGTCTCCGCTTTCGCGCTCTGCGGACTCAAGACACTCGAACCGGCTCCGCTGCAAGGCGCATTCAATTTCGCCATCGTAAATACCGTCGGCGCATTCATGATCGTGATGGGCATCGGGATGCTTTATGCCCGTACCGGCGCGCTCAATTTTGCGCAGGTCGGACGATCGCTGGGCACGCATGCCGATGCGCTTGTGCTGCTCGCATTTCTGCTGATCGTTGTTGGGTATCTCGCCAAAGCGGCCATCGTTCCTTTTCATTTCTGGCTCGCCGACGCGCATGCTGTCGCGCCAAGTCCTGTGTGCGTGCTCTTCTCTGGAGTGATGGTGGAACTTGGAATCTACGCTGTGGCTCGGATTTACTGGACGATCTTCGCGGGAAGCCTCGCAGGACACGCGCATGAGCTGCGCATGATTTTCACAATCATGGCCTCGATCACCGCAGTTGTCGGTGCGGTGATGTGTTATGCCGAACACCACCTCAAACGGCTGCTAGCGTTTTCGACGATTGCCCATTCCGGACTCATGCTCGTCGGTGTCGGTTTGCTATCACCTGGCGCACTCGCGGGATTCGTTCTCTATGTGCTTTCCCATGGAGTGATCAAAGGTGGGCTGTTCCTATGCGCAGGGATCGTGCTGCATCGCTTTCAGAAGATCGGCGAAGACCATCTTCATGGATGTGGACGTGGCATGTGGTACACCGCCGCACTGTTCATCCTGGGAGCATGGGGCTTGGCAGGCGCGCCGCCATTTGCCACCTTGCTGGGGGAACATTTCGTTTCCCATTCTGCTGAAGCAGTGCATCTGCACTGGCTCGTCTACATCTTTATTTTTGCTGAGGTCCTCACCAGCGCTGCGGTCCTCCGAATGGCCTTCAGAATCTTTTTTGGATGGGGTCAGCCGGCGCCAAGCGACAAATCCTCTCAAATCGAAGAGAAGCCTGAAACGGAACAGAGTCATGAACGAACCCCTGCGGCAATGTTTTTGCCTGCCGCCGCGCTGATATTGCTTGGTATCGTCCTCACGTTTCTGCCGCAAATACAAAGCAGAGCCATCGACTCCGCGCACGGGTTCGCGAATCAGAACGCGTACGCGCAGAGCGTGCTCGAGAACGTGCAGATTACTTCAGCGCACAACGCTGAAACCGAGAATCTCTCATCGTCCATTGTTCATTCGGTGATTGCTTTGCTGCTTGCGGTCTTGCTAGCGCTGAGCACTGTCTTTCGGGATAAGCTCGGTCGCGCAGTGAACTTCACGCGCAGTCTTGAATTGGGAAGTTCATGGCTAAGACGAGCACATAGCGGGCATCCCGGAGACTACGTCGCGTGGATGTCCTTCGGGACAGCGATTGTCGGGCTTGCGTTCCTCTGGTGGCTGCACTAAGCAGTTCCGTACCTACTGCTTCTGAACCCTGATCTGGGCGCGCGCAGCTCCTAACGTCGAATGCGTCGCTTCTATTCGAATATCGCCGCGAGCGTTCGGAACGGTTCGAATCCAGACCGCTCCAACTCCGCCGCTGGCTTCGAGGGAGAATGGGTTATCACCAACAATGACTCCGGGACCAGTAATCTCAAACCTTACGCTTCCGCCGGCAAAGGCCCGCTCCGCTCCATATTTATCGACGACTCCGAAAGCCAGCCTGGTTGCATCGATGCCATCGCCAACCAGTTCAGGGTCGTCCGACTTTAGCCGAAAGCCATCCTGCGAGTGGTCAGAGGAGAATTTGCGCGAGAGCACCATCCGTCCCGCTACGAAGCCATCGATGCGCAGCTCAGGATTTCCAGCTCCGTCGATCTCGAGATCGGCGACAAACGGCGGGTATTTCAGATTGGGAAAGCCTTCCCGATCTGGATACAGAGTCGAGTGCGGTTTTCCGCCGATGGAAAGCTCCAGCCGATCACAATTAGAAAAGATTGCCGCGCGCTTTCCTGGCCCATGCGGAGTCTGCGGCCCAAAATCCCAGTAGAAGCTCGGTTGAATGACGGAACGGATCTTCGGATCGACCTGAGACAAATAAAACGAAGCTCCCAGTTTGGGAATGCGAAACACGTCTGCAACGCCGGGGCACTTCACCGTCTGGTAGGCATTCATAAGACTTCCATAGTCGAATGCACACCACGCAATCACTCCGCAGAAGCGACGGTTGGCCGCGGCTTTGTCGTGAGCTTGCGCGTGCCAGAGGGCTTGCTGCTGCTGCAAGTGCACGTCGCCGGCGCGGCGGTAACGATTGTCAAAACCCTTGCGACGCTCATAGTTGAATTGGCCCACAGCTTCCGCAAGGAAATAGGGAACTGCCTCTACCGGCTCTTCAATGCCGACAGTGCCGTCAGGAGCGGAATGGTAGTCGTCGAAGGCGAATACGTCCTCGTGCCAGCGTTCTTTCCAGTCTTTTCGCGACGAAGGCGTCATCGAGCCGGAAGCTGGCCGCGAATCGTCGAGGCTCTTTGCCGCACTGGTCGTGCGTCCATAGAGTTCGACGTCATTCGCCGACTCGTTCGCGCGCACTCCCCATATCACGATGGAAGGATGATTGCGATCGCGAACGATCATATCTTTCGTATCTCGGACCAACAGGTCCTTCCAAGTATCGTCGCCTATGTACTGCCAGCCGGGAACTTCTTCCCACACCATCAAGCCGAGTTCGTCGCAGCGATCGAGAAATGCTTCTGACTGGGGATAGTGCGAGCAGCGAACGATGTTGCAATTGAAATCTTTGCGCAGGATCTCCGCATCACGGCGCATAACTCGAGCCGGCATGGCAGCGCCGACGTATGGAAACAACTCATGCCGGTTTAAACCGAAGAGTTGCAGACGCCGTCCATTTAGGAAGAATCCATCGAGTTCGAAACGAGCATCGCGGAATCCAATCCGTACTCGATAATCGTGCGCTGGTTTGCCATCGATCCACAACGTGCAAACCACGTCATATAGCTGAGGAGAATCTATGTCCCACAGCGAGATGTTCCCAATGCGGGATAGAACCAGTTTTACCTCAGTTTGCCCAACCTTCTCTATGCTTACCTGCTTTCGCGTCCGCGAGAGCACCTGACCAGCACTGTTCCTCAATTCGATTTGTAGCTCAGCAGAAGCGAGGGCAGCTGCGTCGATCGAGCATGTGACGTCGATGGCTCGAGTCTCGTCGAGCACATGAACAGGCCTTGCAAACACATCGCGGATGAAAATTGCGGGAACCGCGTTTAAGCGCACCGAACCGTGAATGCCGCCCGGCTCCAGATAATCTATTGTCGATGGCCCGCCTGGCGATCCTTCGGGAGGCACATTGCTCCAACGGGAATCCACAACTACGTCGAGCACGTTGTCGGTCGGCGCCAGGAAATCTGTAATTTCATACTGGAACGGCAGGTAGCCTCCGAGGTGCGGCGGGAGTTTGTGATGATTGATCGAGGGCTCAGCGCCGGTCATCACTCGATCGAAATGCAGGAAGACGCGAAGCCCCGACAACTCCGCAGGGAGCTGGAAGCGTTTGCGATAAATCCAGAGATCTTCCCACTGTGCAGGATCCCAGTTTTGCCAAGACAGCGCGCTGACACAATGTGGAAGGCTGATGATTGAAGCAGAGTCATCGAGTTGCTTTGCGGAAGAATTGCCGCGCACCCTTCCACCGAAGATCCAGTCCCGATCTAATAAAAGCGTTCGCTGAGCCGCTCCGGCGATTGGCGGCTTTGTCGCTGCGCCGAAACCCTGCCAGTGCAAGATCGGATTGGCAGCGAGCGCTAAGCTGCCTAGCCCGCAGCTTCGAAGAAATTCCCTCCGCGAAGACCTTGAAATGTTCAATGGCTTTTATCCATAGCTGAAGGAGAGGCGCTCTTCTACACTGGCTTCAACGCTGCGCGACTGCGCTCCTTCAGCAACAGCACTGAAATGACTGAGACCATGCACGCGCCGGCGAGGTACACGGCCGGAGCCATGCTGCTTCCGGTCGCGCGAATGAGGGCGACCGCAATCATCGGCGCGGTGCCGCCGGCGATTCCGATACCAACGTTTAGCACGACAGCATGACCGCTCACGCGATATCCGCGAGGGAATTGCTCGGCGAGCATCGCCGGTGCTGTGCCCATGACGATTGCCAGCAGACAGGCGAGAAGGAGTTGCGCCGTCCACAAGCCTGCCGTGTTCCGATGTAAAACCAGATTGAATAACTCCCAGGCGACAAGTGCCTGCAGGAGGAACGCTCCCCATAACATGGTGCGCCGTCGAATCCAGAGATCTGAAACCCAGCCTGCCAGCGGTACCACAATGAGCGCGACGAATTGTCCTGCCGTGTTGATCCGCAGCGCACTTGCTTCCGGAATGTCGGCAAACTCACGGCCGAAAGTCGGCAGGAAAACCATGATCACATAATTGGAAACTCCGTAACCGCAGGTGAAGAGCGTGGCAACCAGCATGGTGCGCGGCACTTCCCGAAAAGCGCGTAGGGCTGGCCATTGTTGAGTGAGCTTCCCAAACTGGGAAGCCCGTGCAACCACTACGCCAATCGCATCAGCGCCTACTGTTCTAGCCTCGGTTGGCGCGGATGAAGACGCAGACCCAACTTCAGGCTGCTCTGGCGGCAAATGACGTCGCAGCCAATAGCCCGCAAACGCTAACGCGCCGCCGAAGAGAAACGGAATCCTCCATACCTGCGGAAACGAGGATGCATGCGTTTCCGCCAGCGCCGCTGCTGCAGCCGCGACCAGCATGCCGATTGTGGCGCCGATATTCGCCACACTGCCCGCGAGGCCCCGCCGCTGCGCGGGCGCAGTCTCGACCAGATACGTGACAGATCCTACGAACTCTCCGCCAACGGAGAATCCTTGAAATAGACGAATGCCGATCAACAGAACCGGCGCCCAAATGCCGATTGCGTGATATGAGGGCAGGACTCCTATCGCGACGGTTGCCACTCCCATTAAAGCCACGGAGAGGACCAGGACGAACTGACGTCCTTTGCGGTCGCCGACTCGCCCCAGTATCACCGCACCGATCGGTCGAATTGCAAAGCCAACGGCGAAGCCGCCATACACTCCGAGCAGCGCAGCAACCCGATCGTGGGAAGGGAAGAACAATGAGGCGAGCACCGGAGCCAGGAGTCCATACAAGCCGAAGTCGTACCACTCGACGATGTTGCCGATCGCGCCTGCAAGCATCACCCGGGTTCTCGGTGACATGGTCATTCCGGAAAATATGTGCGCGTCATTCTGGTCGGGAATGGTCGACTTCGATTACCTCGTATCGACAGCCAGCCAGTCCTCACTCAACTGGACTTTTCATAACCTGCATGGCAGCGTGCGCGTTAACGTCTTAGTGCCGCCGGTTCGGAGCCTAATTCGTTCTTTCCTGCCGGCGCGACCTGGTCCGCCGTTACAAAGATTGGCTCGATATCAGTGGGAATGTGCGTGAGGCCATCGAGCGCTCGCTTCACCTGCGGACGGATCACGCCGAGCGAATCCAGCATTTGCTTTGCACCGGAATAGTCGCCCACAGCTTCTATCGTTAGTAAATCGTGATCGAGATCACTCACTGACTGCTTGATCTTGCTGAAATCCACAGAAAACGTCCCGTCCGGATTGGCTTTGAATCCACCTTTATCCAACAGGTAATTGAATTGCACGGCCATTCCACGCGCGTGAGCTTCTTTGAGTCCGAAGCGCAGAGTGCGAAACGATGATGCCAAAAACGTCGTGTAGAGTTTGCGTTCTGCATCTTCGCCGTGCGGAACTGTGGGACTGCCGTGGTCCATGAGGAACTGCAACGCAAACAGACCGGTGACGTCAGCCTTTGCTTCTTCCACAGCGCTGTAAAGCTCTTTGAGTTCCTGCCGCGGATTCGTGCTGCGTCCATTCACAGTGATCTGGTGCGGGCCAAGGCCATGCGTCAGTTCATGCGCCAGGATGTGCGTGAAAAAGGAATCGAAATCAAGATATTGACGATCGGCAGGTGCGAGCACCTCGGCGGCGATGGGAGTTAGGATCGTGCGGAACTTGGCTTGCTGCACGTTCTTCAGCATGACGCGCTTGCTGCCTTTTTGCTGGATCACGCGATCGTCATTGGGAAGATTGTAGGCAGCGGTCTGCACGCCATGGCTGCCGTCTCCGGCGGAGAAGACCTGGTTCACCACCCGGATCGGCGAGGCCGCTCCCAATTTGGGATTACGATACCGCGCATCAATCGGCAGGTTGTTCTCAATTTCCTGCAGGTGCTCGGAGAAGGCTGCGAGCTTGGCCGATTCCTCCTCGTCGCGGATGTTTACGTAAGCTTCATAAGCAGCTTTGTATCCGAACAATTCGTCGTTGTAGGTTTCGTAGGGACCGATGGTGATATCGAGCGGCGCGTCAAGGTCCATCCAGGCGAGGTCGCTCTGGTAATAATCATTGGATAGAAACGCTTCCGCCCTAGTCGTAAGGAATTTCTTTAGCGTTTCGTTGTCAGTGAGTGCTGCGGCCTGCTTCAACAAGTCAGCAGCTTTCTGAAGATTGCTGCGATACTCGGTGCTATAAGGAACGATCGTCAGTTTGTGCTGCGTATCGCGACGGATCACAGTGAAAAATCCTTCGGCCTGCTCGCGCTGGGATTGAGGGAGCGTCTTCACCCAAGTTTCGAACTGTTCTTTGCTCATGTCGGCGGGATAGAAGTTCGCTCCCGGCAACTTCTTGGGCGGAACTCCAGGCAAGAAGGCAGAGTGTGCGTCGAGGTCAGACCACGGACTCTTGTTAATCCAGAAGTAATGCAGGCGTTCGCGGCCCAGCGGTGAAGAATCTTTCTCGAGCTTGGCCAATTCGGCGTGATTGCCCGACCAGAGCTGCGTAAGGAAGATGTCGTTGATAACCCGGCTGGCCTCAATCAGCTTTGCCAAAGCCTTTTTGTCGCCGTCGGAAAGCGCGTTTACGTCCACTTCGAGCGGAGTCGGAGCGAAGCGCGCGATCATTTGTTTGAGTTGTGCAGCATCGGGAAAACCATTCCTGCTCGCCTTAGCTGCTGGACTGATCTTCACACTGTTCTTTTCCTGTGCCTGCATTGCGATTCCCACCATGGTGACGCACAAAATAAGGAGGTTTTTCCACATCATTTGCGACGCTCCAGCGAAAGCCCAGATTATCTCGGGGGAGAGCACCCACTATCACACAGCGGTACCAGAGCCGAGCCTCCGTTCCTTCTCTCAGGTTCTCGGATCACTTTATAGCTGCCATATACAGGTTTATGGCAGCGCGATAGCGTTTGGCAGCATGCGGCAACGATACTCATCGAGCCTTGGCTCCAGCGTGAGGCTTGAAAAAGAGTTCCCCCATATCCCAGAGCGCATACGGTTCGAGCACACCGGGATTGAAGTTGCCGATATCGTCTCTGGCGCCGACAAGAACGTTCGGAGTCGCAAGGAAAATCAGAGGCAAATTATCCGCAATCAGTTGCTGTACGCTGTCGTAGAGTTGTTTGCGACGGCGATAGTCCACCGTGATCATTTGCTCATTCATCAGACGATCGATCTCCGCCTGCCAAGCCGTAGCCGGATGCGTCTCGTGCAGGTTCCAAACATGAGTCGGCCCATTCGATAGCCATACATTCATCGCCACATTCGGATCGGCGTCTCCTCCTCCGAGGCCCAGAATGCAAGCCTCGTAATTGTTGCTCTGGAACACGCGATCCACAACGGCGCGGAATTCCAGCGGTATCGGATGCACATTCATGCCGAGCTGCCCCAGATCATCGGCAATGATGGTTGCCATCTTTACACGCTGAGCATTGGATGAGCTGGTGATGATCGTAAACTCTACCGCTTTGCCTTCACGGTCGAGGAGTTTGCCTTCGCTGCTCCAGGAAAACCCTGCTGACTTCAGGAGGTCCCGCGAATGTCCAAGTGATCGGGCCGGGTGCGGCAGAGCTTCGTCTACCCATCTCTTATCGGAGGGAGTTTCATTGCCCCAAAGCGCAGCGCCATGTCCTTGATAGACGAGCCGCACGATGGCATCACGATCAATCGCCAAAGAAACCGCTTGCCGAAACTTCAAATCGCGAAACCATCTTTGTTCGCGCTGGATATCGGGCAGTTGGTCAGATGGAAGATCGTTTAGGTTGAAGACCAGGAAGTTGAATTCCAGACTGGGGCCAAGGTCCTCTACATGGTATCCGCGAGCTTGCTGGTCCTTCGCCAGAATTCTGAAGTTGTCAGTGCCAAATCGATTGATGATCTGACTTTCACCGGTTTGGAAGTGGATGACCTGCGCATCCTCTGTTCCTACGAATGAAAAAACAAGTTCATCGAGATAAGGCAAACGGTTCCGGTTGCGATCCATCTTCCAATAATAAGGATTGCGCTCCAACACGATGCGCTGGCCGGGGACGTACTGCTTGAAGCGAAATGGTCCTAGTCCCGCAATTTCTGTTGGTGCGGTATTGAGCGTCCAGGCTTCTGCAAACTTGCCCTGCTCATAAGCTTTCTCGAGAAGATGGCGCGGAAGAATTGCGAGACTGTCAAAAATTCGTTCCGCTGCAGCATAGGGCCGATCGAGATCGAAGCGAACAGTGTAGGAGTCGAGCTTTGTGACCGAGAGCGGCTTGCCGTTGATCACGAGCAGGTCGCGCTGAGGCGAGTGCACCTTCTCGTCGAGATAAACCTTGAACGTGAACAACACGTCATCGGCGTTAAAAGGCTGGCCGTCGGAGAACCTGACCCCATGCCGCAGCTTCAAAATGAACCTGCGCCCATCGGGAGAAATCTTCCACGAACTTGCCAGTGCTGGCTCTGTTTTTTGCGTGACCCGGTTGATATGAATTAAATCCGCCATCATTCGCCCGAGCACGTCGCGCGACGGCACATCGAACGCCATCACCGGATTGAGCGTCTTTGGTTCCGCGCGCTGCGCTACAACGAGGGTGCCACCTCGAACACCAGTTGACATCGACGCAGTCTGCACTTCCTCCCCTTTTTGAAGCGGTTGCGCAGAAGGAGAATCGGAAGCGCATAAAATGCCACTAACGACAAGCCACACTGTCGCGATCGCGAACGTGCCTTTGCCTTTTCTACACAGCAAGGGAGTGCACCTCTTCTGCAAGGAATTCAGGACTAAGAAATAACTGAATGACACTAACACCAGCACGACGATCGACGTAAACATCCACCAGTATGACGTGATCAAGCAAAAACTCTGCAGTTCCGCCTGAAGATTTCCCCAGCTAGCCAAGGGCTAAAGCTGCGCCCTAACGCGGTGTGGGCTCATGCCCGCTATCTTGCGTGTCGATGATCTTTCATTTTCTTCTTCAGCTCAGACTGCAAACAGCGCGGCACCGTGTTTCAAGCCATTCCAGAGTATCTCTCCTGTTAGAAGTCGTCCGCGGCAACTCAGGAAATGTACTCTTGTGCTCCCATCTTTCAAATGGCCAGAAGTAAGCCAACTTGAGTGCATCCAATTGAAAGGATTACGTATTCGGGAAGACGATTTCAGGTGGATCCGGTTTGGGAATGAAGAAGCCAATCCCAATTAGCTCCAAGCAGAATCGCGGACGCTTTGTGCCTTTAGCAGTCCCGATTCTTGTGTGCTTTGGTGTTACCGCGCTGGTGATGTTCATGTTTCTTCGCACAGTCGATCTAAAACCGAAGGTGGGCGAGAATTTCTTCTTCTCAAAAAACGATCCTCAAGTCCGCGCCGACAATGAGATATCCAGGACTTTTCCCGAAATGACCGAGATTGACTTGACGGTCAGCGGCGACATCGGGTCGCAGTGGTACGTGGACCGCATTCGGGAATTGTCGGATGCAATCGCGAAGGTGCCCGGAGTCACCGATGTCATATCACTGGGCCGGAAGCCGGTGCCGAAGGACCTCAAGGATGCGTTAAAGAGCCGTCTCTGGACGCACGTTCTCATTGGCAAGGATCACAAATCTACTGACGTGATCGCGACGGTAAAAGACAAAGTTGGCCCGCAAACAATCAACGATCTGCAGGCGCTCAAGAAGAGATTCGACCATCGCGGATTCCATGTGGTGATCTCGGGACTGCCCTATGTCACGGAATTGATTTCGCGCACCCTGGAAAGAGATCTGCGGACCTTCAGCCTGGCGGCAGTCGGCGTCTTCGCCGTGATCTTATTCGTGATCTTTCGTTCACCATGGGTTCTGTTGGGCGCGTTCAGCGCCTGTGCTAACTCGAGTGCTGCAACGCTCATCGTTACCCAGGCCATTCATATTCCGATCGGGCCAGTGACGGCGAATCTCTCGACCATGGTGTTTGTCATGACACTTTCACCCATGGTCTTTCTCACCTTTAACTGGAAACGAATTTGTGAGCAGCAGAAATCGACGGGACGGGCTGCCGTTTGGAGTGCAGTGAAGGAGACGGTTGCGCCATCTTTCTGGAGCGCAGTCTGCATGCTGCTGGGCTTCATCAGCCTTCTGTTGGTCTCATCAACACCGATGAAGCATCTCGGCACCGGCGGCGCGGTTGGCGCGGCGATGGCATTTGCCGCTGCATATGCGGTGTATCCATGGTTTCTGGCTCTGGCCTCCCCGCCGCACGCAAAGCTGCGCTGGACGGAGGCCTTCGCGTCGCGAGTGCGATCGTTCTTTTCCGAGCGCCACCGACTGGTTGCGATTGGAGTGATGGTCGTCGGCGCGGTTGCTGCGATTGGCGTATTCCGTCTGAATACCGATCCACCGTTGTTCGCGTATTTCAAAAAGGGAAGTGACATTCGGCAAGGACTCGAGGCTGTCGATCGCTCCGGTGGCAGCAGCCCGCTGAAACTCATGGTCGAAGAGAGGAGCGGCGCTGCGCTCGATAACACTGACGGTTATAACCACCTCTGGGATCTTCAGAACGCGCTGGAAAAAGATCCCGCCGTCGGCAAAGTCATGTCGCTGCCGGTCGTGCTCAGCGAAGTCAGGCGCCACTGGTACACGATGTTCTTAACTACAGGGAAGGAGATCAGCATCCTGGAGGACCCGAAACACGGAGCGGTCGCCCGCCAGTTTCTAACGGCTGATCACAAAAGGGCGCTGTTCCTCTTGCGAATGCGCGAGACGGTGCGAAGCGCGCCGCGCGCAGACGTCATCCATCGCGTAGAGAGGACGGCTGAACACGAAGGCTTTCGTGTGTTGTTGGTCGGTGGTGAGTACAGCCTGCTGAGTCAGATGGGCCGGCTCATCAACTCCAGCATCATCACTGGCGTGGGCATCTTGATCGGCATTTTCACCGTCATGGGCTATCTCTTCTCCCGATCGCTCCGGGTTGCCTTTGCGATGCTGCTCACGCTGCTGGTAATTCCCGTTGTGGTACGCGGATATATTGCCTTTTTGGGAATGCCTCTGGATTTCATCACTTCGTCCGCAGCCAATCTCGATTTGGGCATGGGCGTGGACGCAATGATCTATCTCACGATGTTCGCCAAGCGGGCGAGTACGGAGCGCAAGTCCTCGGGCCGCAACTCGTGGGGACCATGGTCACGGGCATGCTCGCATCTGTGGCGTCCGATTGGGACAAACCTGTTAGTGATCTGCTGCGGGTTTGGTATCTTCCTGCTGTCGAATTTTCCGCCCACTCAGCGATTTGGATTGTTTGTGATGTTCGGTTCCGCTACCGCAGCAACCGCCGCTCTGTTCATGTTTCCATGGCTCGCAAGCATCTCATTTGGCCGCAAGAAGTCCGATCTCGATCGGGAACGCTTACAAGCGGCTTAGGCAACTCAATGAGCCGCACGCACAAAACTCCATGCCACACTCTGCGGGATCACTGGATGCCACTGACGTAAGAACTCTGCATCCACCCATTCTGTCAGGTGCTCTCGGTCGCGAGAGCTCATATGCGTGAAGGTTAATCCCGCTTTACCGTTCGCCGCTGACCAAATTACCCGGCCTTCAAACTTGCACACCTCCAAACTGTGCGGAAGTGTGAGTTGAAGCTGCACAACCGCACCGGCAGGCAACGAAAGTTCGCATTCCAAGGCGATCCCAGTCTGGCTAATGTTCGTGGTTCGAGCTAGACACTTCCGGCCGGTGGCGTCAGAAAGAATCGCTTCGCAACGAAGATTGTGACGCGAGTAGCGGCGCCGTTCTTTCAACATCATTCCGTATGCGGCACGCAGAACGCGTGCAACTTCCATTTTTGTGAGCGGCTTTGTGATCACGAAATCAGCAGCACGACACGCGCGAATGCCGTCGCTCGTGCCCGGTACGATGGCAAAGCCAACCGCGCCCCGTCCTGACGACGAACGCCGCATACGTTCCAGCACCGACAATTCAGCATCCAGCTCCTGATCGACGAAGAAAGCGTCGATCTTTTGCTTCTGCAGAAGGCCAATCGCCGATTCACAATCGGGATGACATATTCCTGCAATCCCGAGTTCGCTAAGGCACGTTGAAATCGCACCAAGAACTGCCGTGTCGTACGAGACCACTACGGCCTGAAGTTCAGAAAAGTTATTCATAGCTCTATTTCTCTCGCTTCCGACGGATTTCATTTTGGAACAATCGTCAAAGTTTGCAGAATTGCCGGCTGCTGCCTTCCCCCGTGTTTGTTCTCGGCGGGAGAAAACGTACGAACGTCATAGCTTCCGTTCAACGCCGGTTTCGCGAACGTGAACGTAATCGAAGAATCCTCTCGCTTCGGCGCGGCCTCAGGACGCGCGTGAAGAACTGGGACTACAAACACCGTCAAATGCAGCGCAGCGGAGGCGCTTCGCGGCGTGCTCTGCGTGATGCGGTTTGCTTCGGCGCAACTCGCAACCGCGCACAAGCTCACAGTAATTGCACACAGCGCGAATGCTTTTGTCGCAATAACCGATTTGCTGATGGGGAAGTGCATTGCCGTTTTGTTAAACGCTTCCGAATATGCGATGCAACCCCGCTACCACGATGGTGGGATGTGAGCCCGCCCTTTGCTTTTCAAAGGTTTGTGCCAAAACAGGGTTGAATTTGACTAGATCGAGTGTCTGAATTTTGGAAGCGTGTTCAGAATTTGCACACTCGGCAATCTGGCAGTGCTACTTCAGTTACTGAGGGACACTGTCCTGGAGTCACCATCTGCTGCAGCATGTGAATCTCCCCACTAAAAAAACTTGGGCTTGGAGCATCCGTGTTGAGACTTTGCTGTGGAGTTAAGGCGAAAGTCTAAGGAGAAAGGCTCAATTGCGGTAATCATTTCTCTCATTTGTTTGCAATGGCCCATTAGTTGTAGATAGCCTCAGGAGGAGAAATTTTCATGGGGCGAGAAGCAACAAACGATGAGATCAACGAAATCCTGCCCTGGCTTGGACGTGATGCCACAGATCGCATTCAGTCGAAGGCAGGGCGCCTGATCCATTCCCTGCAGGCTCGCGCACTTTGTGACGCTCGCGCACTTGCAGCCGAGTTGACAAGGGATCTTGATCTGTTTGGCACGAGTGACACGCGATCGGCGATCTCGGCAGTCTGTGATCTGCTCCGGTCTGACGCCGTATTCAGTAATTGCGACCGGCTTTCGTATCTGCTGCTCGAACTCGAGCAAAAGCTCGGCGTGAGTGCTTCGTCGGCTTCCGAGGTCGAGATTTCGCACAAACCAGCCCAGAGCTTGCAGAGCGCGGCTGTCACGCATTTGCAGGTCCAGCGGGCTCACGAGGGCTGAATGCGTTCAACAATGGTACATTTACGTCTCCGAACTCGGCAGGCTCGAAAAGGTCTCAATGGTCCTTGTCTTTGAGTCGCAGGAACTCTTCACGGTGCTGGTGGTCGACGATGAGGAGCATGTCGTCGACGTCATGCCGGAAATCTTCGCGGACATGCCGGTCAAAATCCTTGTCGCCCAGGACGAGGAGGCCGGATGGGCTCTCTTCCGGCAACATCGCCCGCGTCTCGTCTTCCTGGATCTAAAGCTACGCGGCGCTAACGGAATGGAACTCCTCGCGCGCCTCGCCGCTTTCGATCAAGGTGTCGAAGTGATTCTTTTGTCGGGCGAATATTCGCCTTCGCTGGCTATCGAAGCGATTCAAAAAGGCGCTGCGGAATTCTTAGTCAAACCGGTGGATGTTTCCGAGCTTCGCGCCAGGGTGGCGCGCGCGCTCAAGGCCGCGGACAAAAAGCGGAAAACCGGCGAATTGGACGCCCAACTGCGAGCCTCGTTTAGTTTTCAGGGAATGGTCGGGCGAAGTCCGCGCATGCTCGACGTCTTTAACAAGGTCACTCGCATCGCGCCGCACTTCACCACGGTATTGCTCACGGGATCTTCGGGAACGGGCAAGGAACTGGTGGCCCGCGCCCTTCACGATCTTTCTCCGTTAAATCAGGGGCCCTTTATTGCGTGCAACTGTGCTGCACTTCCTGAGTCGCTCGCCGAAAGTCAGTTTTTCGGGTTTCGCAAAGGAACGTTCACCGGCGCCTTTCAAGACACACCGGGGCTGTTCGAACGCGCCGATCAGGGCACGATTTTTCTCGACGAAATCAGCGAGATGTCGGTGGCCATGCAGGCGAAGCTTCTGCGCGTGCTGCAGACTCACGAAGTTCAGCGCCTCGGATCGGGTGATGGGCGCAAACTGAACATTCGCGTTATCGCTGCCAGCAATCGCGACTTGACCGCCGAAGTAGCCGAAGGCCGCTTCCGTGAAGACTTGTTTTACCGTCTTTCTGCCGTCCAGTTGCGGCTTCCCGCACTCGCGGAAAGAAAAGAGGATTTGCCTCTGCTGGAGCGGCATTTTCTCGAGAAATACGCCAAGCAATACGGGCGGATCTTCACGGGCATAAGCCGCCGCGCGCAAGAGATGCTCGCCCGCTACGATTGGCCCGGCAATATTCGCGAACTCGAAAACGTGATCGCCGGAGCGTGCATCCTGAGTGAAGGTCCGGTGCTCGACCTGGAAGATTTTCCCGCAACCCTGATTGCTTCGCCTGTGAGCATAACCTGCTCAAAGTTCGTCTCACTGCGGGAACTGGAAAGGAAGTACGCGCGCGAAGTGTTGGAAGCTTTCGGGGGAAGCAAGCAGAAGGCTGCAGAGGTTCTCGGCATCAGCCGATCGACGCTTTACAACATACTCTCCGACGATCCCGCAGTGAGCACCAGCGAAGCGCGATAGGGGAAGCTTTGCAACCTAATTCCCGAACCAGGAAAATTTAGTTGTTAGCTTTCCCTTTTAGGATTAGAAGGTCAGAGCGCCAGATCGGCTAGTTGAAGATACCGGCTCTCCACAACAGGAGAGCCGTCGTGAATGACGATTGACGTGCGGTTCGGACGTTTTCGCAGCAGATTGTAATCGCTCTAAAGACCCAGTTCGCGGTCCTTGTCCGGACTCTCGATGGAGCGCTTCGCTCTTGCCCAGGCTCCTGGAACGTTCTTCTTCGGCATGGCGTGCACTTGGGGAAACAGCGGTTCTGAACAGCAGGAGTGTAACACAGGTGTGTCACTCTGCTGTTATATTTCGAGGCGTTGTTCCAGGCGGGGGTAGCCGAAAGCCCTGGCGCTCCTCGGAAGTCATTTCCCGATCGTGGGTGGAACGAAACACCTTCTCCATCGCGCGGATGACGATTCGAGAACGGCCGTTGGAGCCGTTTTTGTGTGAACGCTCCTCTTGCTTCTACCAGCTCTCCTCACTGGCTACTCCTTAAATTTATGGGCAGCACTCTCCAGAGCACGGCGGAATGCCGAGAAAGTTGCGATCCTCCTCCGTCATTTCCGTTCCGTGGGTCGTGCGGAAGACCAATTTCATGCGCTCGATCAGAGCTTCTGGAACGGCTCCCTGAGTCTTGATGTTCCCACACTTTTCCTGCGCGGCATGCGGTTCATGCATGATCGCGAATACCTCCTTGTTTCCAATCTGTGAGGGCCTTACTGATTGCGATGTCCGTTCAATAGTGCCCGGTTGGATGACAGGAAACTGCCGTTCCAGCTCCCCGATTCAGGAACCGCTCCTGCGCTTCAGTGTTTTATGTAGCCTCCCTGGTATCGGATCTCAGGCTGCGAGGTTACGCTGCGACTTTCAGCAACGCTCCCGATTTGAGCCCGTGTCTTTGATAGAGCCACTCTGCAACCCGCGTTTTCAGCATCAAGTGCATGAGCACATCTCCATCTGACAGCGTTCGCCATTTGCCGGCTTTGTCCTCGGTGATGCATCGAAACCGCAGCCTTCCTGCGTCGATGCGATAGTGATTGAGAATGCCGTCGTAGCCGCAAATGACGAGATGATCCCGGGCTTCCACGAGTGCCTCTCCTGCTCTGAACTTGTTCGTGTAAAAACTACGATGCGCCAAAGTCGGCCAAGTGTTCCCAAACCGGTCGAAAAAATCGAGCCTCTCTGGATTTGTTGGTCGCGCCGCGCTCGATTCGGGTTCGTCTTTCGTTTGGCCTATGGGAGCGGCTAGCGGGCCCTGCAGCGATCCAAATGCACAGGTGCACTGAGTCCTAGTATGGAAATCGTTCCGTGCTTGAACGCTTTAGTTCCCGGTTCGTACCGCCACCTTTAATAATTCCCACTGCGGCAGAGTAGTTTCCGACAGCCTGCAGGTGCTCGCGACTGCTGCCGTTGACAGTCATTACAAGGCCGATCCGAGCCTTCAACCTTATGGCGCGCGCGGACGAGCGAGGTGTCTCGAGGAATGCGGAATTCCACCTGGAATTTCTGCTTTCTTCCTTGCCGGGAAATCAATCCGGCAGTTCGTTGATTATTGTGGGTGGTTACGGTGGGACGTATTTCCCGAAATGGAATGCACCTCCAGGGATTCCACTGGCGTGCGACAGACGAGACGTTCTTGATTCGTCGCTCTCCTGTTTTCAGAGGGTCTCTTTTTCAGATGGCGGCTGACTGCGGCTTTTCCAGGCGCGCGTTTGATAGGTCGCCGTTCGCTCGCGAACGGGCTAAGCACAAATGCACGAGGCTACAATGTTCGCGCCCGGTGCATCGCAATACTCGTCATCCTTTGCCGATGAGCCCGAAGGCGTCACAACGTCCATGCTCTTACCGGAAGTACGATGACGACCCTCTCTGCCGATTGGCAGGCTTCTACCTTCTGGAACTCGTATCCCGCCAGGGACCCCGCACGCAGGTGATCGTCTGCAAAGAACACGTGCATAAGGCTTGGGAGTTTGGGCAGCGGATGCTGATCAAGCGATTCCCGAATCGAAACTTGCGCCTGGCCGCGATTCGCCTGATGCCTATTCTGGAGGCGACCAGATGCCGGGCGATGGCTGCGGGAGCCGAATAAAATTTCGACGAGCCACGCTCCTTACTTCTTTTTTTGTGCGCGCCTGGCTCTTTCTTCGGTGATCGTGTTTTGCTTCAGCTGGAGGAATTTCCGAATGACGTTATCGATCTCCCCGATCTTCTTCAGTCGATCTTCGACCTCGTGACGCAGTTTTTCCCGCTCTTGACGGAGATCTTCCAGCTTGGAACGCAGGAGCGTCTGCTTTTCTACACTCATTGATAACAGCTGTGTTAGTGAGATGAGGCGAACATCATAGCAGCGTTGTGTGCTTCGGCGCGGGGAATCTAAAACCTGCAAACATGCACAATCTCAGGCACGAGATAGCATCACGACCTTCGTTGATCTCCGAACAGGATGCCGGAGGCATTAATCAAGTACTGTTCGTCGCTGAGCCTCTCAACCAATTCGTCAGGGAATCGACAGATTTCGTTCTGCAGGTATTCGGCGAGCTCACGATAGATTTCCCGCCGCGCATAGGAAGCTAGTTGGTTGCGACGGCGTAGCGCATCCTGGATCAGACTGGCCAGTTGCGGCGTTGCTGCTCGGCGTAGATGCACCGCGATTGTCGGATATTCCATGAAGGAGTTGTACTTCTGGCGAGTCCAGGACTCCTCCCACGGTATGGTCAGCGGCGTTTGGCGTACAACCAGCGTCCCCCCCACTTGATCGCCGAAGCGTTGCATCAGAGGGCTACTCAATACGGAAATTCCTCCGACTAGATATGCGAACGGTAGCGCATCAACAACGCGCATCAGATTCCGTATCCATGCCTGTTCGATGCGCAGCGGAAATCCGGTCTGGTCAATTACGCGCAAATGAAAGAGGCGTTTTCCAATCGTTTGTCCGTTCCAAAGACCCTCCAGCACCGCGCTATAGGCAAACCCAATTGCGAGCTCCGCCAGCGTAGTAGCCATCACGCCAAATCCCGGCGCTTTCGCGAAGATCCAGTAAACGAGCAACCCGATTCCGTTTACTGTTCCCAGCACAATCACGGTATCGAGCAAAACGGCATAGAGCCGGGAGGCGGGACCGGCCAGTGGCAACCGAAAAAGCACGCCTTCGGGCGTAGCAATGGTCAGTTGTACCGCCGTGGACGCGTTAGCGGAGCGAATATCCGTCACTTGTTCTCCGAAGGAATGGCAGAGCCCATCTTGGTCGCGGTCCCTGTTCGTCCAATCAGCAGCAGATACATGGTGAGCAGCAATAATTCTGCTAGAGCAATCCCAACCTTGAATCCATACGGCAGAACTGGCGCGTGATGTTGTGAAAAAAAGGCCTCCATGATTCCGGCCCATACCAGCATCATCGCCAGGCCGGCGACCAGCACTAACCATTCGCGCATCGATTGACGAACATTGCGGTTCTCGCGCCGATGCAGCAGTAAGCGCGCCAAGTAAAACCCCGCTTGTCCGGCGATCAAAATCGATGGGATCTCAAACACGCCGTGTGGCAGTAGCCACGCCGTCATGAACAGTCCAAAGCCTTGCTTCGTATAGTGAACGGCTACGGCGCCGAGCAGTACTCCGTTCTCGAAAAGAAGGAGTGCCGTCCCAATGCCAAACGTTACGCCGAGTGCGGCTGCGAGCAGCGCGACCTCGATGTTGTGCCTGATGAGTTGCCCTGAGAACGCGGCTTCCGTCTGTGCGGACTTCTCGTGTGCCGCTCCTTGCTCCTCTTCGTGCACACGCTCGGCCGGATTACGCAGGTAATTCGCCGGCAGCAGCACGTCCACCGAGGCGGGATCATAGCGCACCGCGAGTCCGCCCAGGGTACAACCCAAGACCGTGACCAGCACAGCCAGAGCAAAATAGCGGGACTGCCGCCGTACCGTTTCGGGAAATGTCACAAAAATTCTTAACCAGCGGCGCGGCTGCCAGATTTGGGAGCGCGTGGGCGGCGCATAGTATAGCTCGGCATAAGCTCGCGCGACCAATCGCTCAAGGTACTGTGTTAGTTCGGGCGCGAGGGCGCCGTGAGTAACGCGATTCAAATCCGTGGAAGCCTGGGCGTAAAGCTCTTGCAGTTGTTGCGCTTCATCTGGATTCAACCGGCGCTCCGGTCGGCTCTCGAGCACGCCCAGCAGTGATTCGAGGTTCTTCCAGCGCGGCCGCGCCTGTGCCTGAAATCGTTCGAGATTCAAAATCACAGTCGCTGCTCCCGTTTGCTTTCCAGATATCCTTCAACAGCGGTTCGCAGGAACATCTGCGCAGGGATATAGCGCACATGGACGTTCATTTTGCGCATTTGCCGGGCGAAGGCGCCGAGACGCTGGTTTTCTTTTTCACTCGCGAGCGCCGCGTACACATCCTCTTCGGTTTGCAACTCTTCACCGGCCGAAAATGCGGACCGTGCGTGTGTCGGCAGGATGCTAGTCATTAACAGCGCATGTGACGTTCCGACCAGGCCAACTCCGCGACGCAGAGAATCGGAAACCGAGCGCTCCGCCAAGTCTGCCAGCAACAGCAGGTAGGCGCGCCGCCGCAGACGGACCCGTATTTCGCCAAATAACGCTTCATAATCCGCGGTTGTCGGCAAAGGTTCAATGTGCAGCAGGCGCTCACGGAATTGATGAAACTGTGATTGACCGCTTCCTGCGCGTAACCAGGACTTCGGCTCATCCGCGTAGGTGACCAGCCCGAACTCATCGCCAAGTTCAAGCGCGACGCTGGCGCCGACCAATGCCGTCTCCACAATCAAATCCAAAAGTCGCCGCGGCGCTCGTTGTGGTGAGAGATCACTCTCGGAAGCTGTGGCTGGATGGAGTGCAAGCGCCGACGCCCGCGATTGGTCGATTACGAAATATACTTCCTGCTTCTGCTCCCACTGAAAAAGCCGTGTGACCGGGCTGAGGCGACGCGCCGTCGACTTCCACGCGATCTCTGAGAAGTTATCCCCAGGCTGGTATTCCCGCAGGCGCTCGAAATCGCGCCCGTGGCCGATCCACGGCGTCTGTTGAGAAGCTACAAAGGATCGATAAACCGGGCTGCGCAGAATCTCCCGCCGCGCGGATCGCAAATCGGCTTCGATTCGCAAGGGCTCCGGCAAATCAAACCACTGCCGCAAGCGCCAGATTTTCAGGTGCGAAGTTCGCTCGATTCCGATGCGCGGCCCAGGCCACAACCCTCGCCGAAGTAAAGCGATCTCCGGCATCCAGCACCACAGCTGAGTAGGCTGCGTTTTTGGATTGGTCGATTGTTTTTCCGCCGAATTCGACTGCTCCACGCTTAACCGCTGAGGTTCCCTTTGCACTCGAAAAGCAGTGTCGCTCTCTTGTGTTGCCGGCATGATTGCTACCCGGAATTCCCGAAACGGTAGGCGTGAGCTCGAGCCGGTAAGCGCCAGCGGAACCTGGATCGTCTGTCCTTCACGTCCGCGAAGACCTTTTTCTGAACACAGCAGGACTGGTGCGCCTTCTTGTCGAGTGAGCCACAGAGCGAGCGCATCACCGCACACCAGCAGCATCACGGTTGCGCCGACCAGTCCGAAAAACTGCCAACCGTGGCGCGGCCAGGGTGCAATGCAGGCTCCGAGAGCCAGCAATCCCAGCACCCAAGCGAACCAGATCTCTGGACTGAACTGAGTTCCTACTGGGCGAAGCGGGATCCGTCGCGCAAATTCCTTCTTCTTTATGAGCGGGTGAGAATGCGTCGGCATAGCCGTAGCTTCGGCTTCGGCCACGATAACCGCGCCTCGCGTACCAACCTCCGCCTGCATCGCATCTCCCGCTCTCAATTTCGGTGCCCTCCTTCGGAGCGCTCACCAGCAAGGCGGCTCACCGCGGTACTTCTACTGTTTCCAGCACCGCATTGATGACCTCGCGAACCTCGACGCCTTCCATCTCGAAATCAGGCCGCAACAGCATGCGATGTTCCAGCACGGGTATGGCTAGCATCTTTACGTCCTCGGGAAGTACAAAATCGCGGTCCTCAAGCGCTGCAAGCGCGCGTGATGCCGATAACAACGCGAGTGTCCCGCGCGGCCCAGCACCAACCCAAACTGCCGCGTGTTGGCGTGTTTGACGAACTATATTCACGATGTAGCTGCTTACTGCCTCGCTGACGCGCACACGCTCCGTGGCTGCCCGCAATTGCTCGATTTCATCAGGCTGCAAAACCGGCACCTGTAATTCTTCGGCCAATCGGCGCTCCGGCGCTTCACCGTCAGCTACCATTCGCGCCAGTTCGTTTTCTTCTTCTGCCACCGGATACCCCATGCGAATTTTTACGAGAAAGCGGTCCTTCTGAGCTTCTGGAAGAGGATATGTTCCCTGGTGCTCGATCGGGTTTTGCGTTGCGAAAACAACAAAGACAGCAGGCAGCGCGCACGTTGCGCGATCAATTGTTACCTGTCGCTCTTGCATCGCTTCGAGCAAGGCAGACTGTGTTTTGGCGGGCGCACGGTTGATTTCATCCGCCAGGAGAAAATTGCTGAAAATCGGCCCCCGCACCAACCTGAATTCTTGCGTCTTCAGGTCGAAAATGCTGGTGCCGGTAATGTCGGCAGGCATCAAGTCCGGAGTAAATTGAATCCGCTGAAATTCGCCCGCGACCGCCCGCGCCAGCGCCTTCACGAGCAGAGTTTTTCCCACTCCGGGAACGCCTTCAATGAGCGCATGTCCGCCGGCGAGCAGGGTGACGAGCGCGAGATCGATGGCTTCGTTCTGGCCGACGATCACGCGGCCCAGCGCTTCTCGAAGCCGGCCCGCTGCACTCGTAACGATCGCGGACGCGGCCGACGCCGTTTCTGTGGACGCCGCTTCTGTTTGCGCATTCGGACCCACTAACGATTTCTCGTTCATGCGAACCGTGCCTCCTCGATACCCTTCTTCGGTGAAGATGTGGAATTGTCATGCGTATCTCGCGCAGGTCGAGCCGAACCTGTTGCGGCTAGGCGCCGCTCCTCGATAAGCCGACTCAATTCCCTGTAGCCGGCCAGGGGAGGCTGCGCCAGTGCGGTGCGCAGCCGCATGCTGGTCTGTGGATCTGCTGAAATCGCCTGCGCATCTTGCGGTGAGCGACGGCGGAACTCTTCCCAACACTCCGCAACGACCTGTTCTGCCGCGATGCTGCGCTGGAGCAGGCGTCGCGCAGCCACTCCGGCGCCTTCGCTATGACGCACGATCTCCGCGTTCTGCTCGCGGGCCGGGTGTCGCCACAAATCACCGCTCATGCTCCAAAGCAGCGCCAGCAAAGTCGCCCAGAAAAGCAGCAGCGCGCCATCGAGCCGGTAGCGCTGCAGCAGCCAGAGCACGCCTTGATTCTGGTGAAGTCCGTGCAATGTTTCATCCACCCAAACGACGGGCCGGCCGCCGGCGAGAAAATCCAGCAGCGCCGGATTTGGACTCCTCTCGATGGCTTCGTTCAACAAGAACGATTCCTGGCTTGCGGCGATAAGTTCGCCATTTCCGACTCTCCGCATTGCCATATAAACATGCACCGGTGAGTCAGCCTCTGCTTTGGCCTCAACGGAACTTGAATAAAGGATGGTCCAGGCCGGGTCGGTCTTGAGCCACGGGGCATCGGCGGAGAGAAACATTTTCTCGCTGTCTGCCGACATTGCGCCCGGATCGGGAGCGATCCAGATTGGTCCGGCATGTGGAGCTTTGCTCCACTGGTTTTCGACTTCCCAATCCTGAGACTTGGATTTCAATCCCCAACTGGGAGCGACCAGCACGACGCGCCCGCCACGCACAAGAAAATCTTCCAAGCGCCCGCGAAGCTTCTCCCCGACCTGGAATTTTCCGCCTTCCATTTTCCAGTCATTCGAGGGGAAGCCGCCGATAAAGAATGCTGTTGTCCGCGACGCGTTCTCATCTGAGAGGGTGTCCTCGTCCTGGCTGCGCTTCACTTGATAACCAGCGCGCGCATAAGAATCGAACAACAGGCTGGTGCCGTAGGGATCCTCGCGCAGGCTGGATCCCATATCGCTCGTATTCGACTCGTTCTGGTGCGCCATGAGGAGCAGGATCGCGAACACTGCCGCAAAAATTCCGGCGGCCATCAGCGGACCTCGCCAATTGAGCGCCATGCCTTGGCTGAAGCGATGGTTAAACACAGTTGAGGAACTCCCGCTGATCGTGGCGATACGCACTGACTGCCTCCGGCGTTACCATATGCCGCCCGTACCACACACGATCGAATTGCCGCAGACTGCCGCGCAGTCTCTCAGGAATTTCCGCCCGCTCTTCGACCACTGCTTGCGGCCGCCGACGCCATCGGCGGGAAAACTCACTGAGATACTCGCGATTCGTGCGATCACGACGAATCGTCAGCCATTCGCGGTGCTCCAGTCCCGCGAGCAAACCAAAGTATGCGGCGCGGAGAGCGAACCGCAGTTCGCCTTCCAACTCTAACCGCCTTGCCATCGCGAACCATTCCTCTTCAGAGCGTTCGCCCGCCACCGCACTGTCGTTCAGATCGGCATGCGGCGCAAGGCTCAGTGGAATGGAAACCTGTTCCGTTTTGGGCCGCCGTCGCAGCCAGAAGAACACTACTCCCACCGCGAGAGTCAAAATCCCGACAAGTGTCAGCCACAAGCGAGCGTTCTTCAGTTGCCAGGCGCCGTGGTTTTCCGTTCCGAGCGTCAGGCGCAAGCCGGGCAGCAGTTTGCGAAGAAACTCCCAAAACTTATTCCAAGCGTATTCGATTTTGACGCCGATCTTTTCCAACAGCCTGTCGAGCCATGTGGGCGGGCTCGGATGCTCGGCATCGTGCCAGCGGTAAATCGCACGCTGTGACTCGTGATCCACAGCTTGACGCAATTTTTGAACCCTCGCCTCGCGAGCGGAGTCGCTAGGCACCTCGGTGGTGCTTCCAGCGCGCGGGACTTGGGATGCGCGTGCGCTTGCAGTCAAGGAAACGCCAGCCAGAATCGTGGCCAAGAGGAACAGTCCGACGGTCACGCCTTTGCCGGTCGTCCTGGATGTCATCATCTGTTCCTTCTTCTGCTGCTCGCGCGGCAGGCTCGCCATTAACGCGCGCAGGTCATCTCCTTCACGCCTCGATCGCAAATGCTGATAAACCACAACGAACGTACACTTCACGATGGCATCAAGCGCCAACCATGCGCCCGCAAACAACGAAAGCCAGAATGCCGAACTCTGCGTCAGCGCGGACATTCCCATTCGTGTAGACAGCAGTGTGTTCACGCCAAATATCGAATGGAGAAGCTGCGGGACAATCATGGCCAGCAGAAGGCTGTTCAGCCACACGGCGATCCAGAGAGGAAAGAGCATCAGGAAGAGAAGCAACCCTCCGCCGAACCATTGACTCCCGAGCGCCAGACAGCCGGCAAAAGAATGCTTCTCGCCGCCATCTTTCTGCACTTCAAAGCTGGCAAACTGGCACGCGTTGTAGAACCATGATGCTCCGGCGACAGTCGCCAATGTGATCAGCGCGCCGGCGGTCAGCACGATCTTCCACGCAACGAGACGTCCTACAGCCGCCATTTTCGCGCCTATGCCTTCAACTTTCGACGTAGGCGTGTTGAACGCCAGCTCGCGAACATGGCGCATGTAGCTGCCGACCATCCAGATGCGGAAAAGATACGCACCGGCGAGCAGCGCGGATTCCAGCAGTAAAGTTCCATTCGATAAGCGAATCTGCCCGTTGATCACCCACATCGGAATGAAACAAACAACCAGCGGCGCGGTGCCGATGTAGTAGCGCCAAGCCTCGCGTCCGAATGTTGACCGAAACAGCGCAAATCCGCGTTCCAGTGCTTCCAGCGGGCTTAACCGGTTTCGGCGCGCGCGCGCAGACGCCAGGTGCGCGCGTTGTGGTAACGACGGAACCTGTGCAGCTTCACTCATGGCGTTGCCGAGGCACCTCGGTCTTCGGCGGCGGGTCCAAACTTCAAATGTTCTTCTGGTCGATTCGTTCGCCAACTCAGCAGAGCAAAGAAAAGCGCGGTGAGACAGACGATGGCGGCGAATCCAGCAAGCAGATCCCACAATAAACGCCGCAGCGATGCCTTCGGTGCGAGCGGACGCGCTAACCGACGCAGACAGGGCGGGCAGGCAAGCTTTCCCTCCTCATCGGTTACGCATTCGCGGCAGAATGTTCCTCCACAGTGCGGGCATCTTGCCGCCGCCTCCCGCAACGGATGAAACAAACACCGAGCATGGCTCAATCCGGTCGCGGGAGATTTGCGGAAAATATCGGCTGGTTTCTCAGGAGCCATTCGTCTGCGTCACAACCGCGATGGAAGCAGTCGCGGATGCTTCGGACCTCGTTTCAGCGTGAGGTTCCGCCGGTGAGGTAGTCGTTCGCGCATCGGGTGCGTGTTCGATAAACGTGCGAGTCGGGCGAACCGCGGCATCAATTTTGGCAAGTACCTTCTGCGCGTTACGAGTTCGCTTCACCAGCGGCAAGTCGACCGTTGCTCCCGTAATGCGAATGCGCGACCTGGCGGTCGGCCCGAGCGCCAGTTCCAATGCCATCCACGCCAGAGCCAGGCCGACGAAAATCTCGCCGGCGGTGGAATTCACAAACTCCCACAAATAGGCGCCGAGAAATGCAAACAGTATCCCTGGAATGAAGCGGAGCCGCCAGCGAGGGCTGGGCCACACAATGACGGATTCCAGGTCGCGCAGATAAAACCGCCGATACTCGACCGCATACATGGTGCGCTTCGCGGCAAGCAAACAGTCGTGGCTTAGATACCACTTCGTGCCGCCAGTTAGGCTGCTGACGCGCGATATTCTGCGGAATGCACTGCTCAATCAGCGCGCTCCCGCCATCCAACGTCCCAACGTCGCGCCGGCAAACAAAAGTGGCAGCCAGGCCAGGCCGACATACGCCACCCAGAAACGCCACCCAGACCGCGGAATCAAATAAGAACGTGGCGCCTTGCGGTACTTCACGTGCAAGACGATCACTGCCGGAATCGCCGCTACAATGACTGGCCAAAAGAGAATCCAACCCCATCCTATTGCCACCGCGATGGAATCATAGAGCACATCGCGATACCGCCATTCCGCTTTGCCGGCTTCAGCGCCAGATTGGTCGCGCCCCCGCTCAAAGCACGCCGGACAAACGTGTTCGGCTCCTAATTGCAAATCGCACAACCGGCAGACGAACCGGCCGCACCGTTCACAGCAAGCCTGAAACGCCTTATCGGGATGAAAAAAGCAGGTCGCTTGAGCGGAAAGAGCCGTAGCGGGCGTTGTGTTCTGCCGGACAACGGGCCAGAGACAGATCTGCAGTCGGCTGGTGCAGAACGCGCAGGACTGCCATCCTCCGTCAGTCTCAATCGGTACCACGTCCCCTCCGCAAATGGGACATGAGACTGCTGTGGTTCCCATACCCGACGATGGCAACTGATCGCTTGAGGAAGAGCGCGTCGCATCGGCTGTGAACGGATTGATACTAAGGTTCACAGCATGCCCTATTTGTAGATCACCCTCGTGTCACATACCCGGTCATGCAAGGCTCGCTTCTCATCATCCACGCCCAACATGATCGAGCTAATCAACATGAGGACGGTATTTACATAGGGAATGCCGCTGGTGACAACATTCCACATGAAAAAACGCCCAAAGCATACGCCCCAACCCAGGCTGCGGCCGTCAGATCGGACCACTTTTAGTCCGCACGCCATCTTTCCAAGAGTCGCACTGCGGTACTTCAGGAACAGGATCTCGTAGCAAGCTGCCAGGAGGTAAAAAGCAACGAAAAAAGTGATCATCCCGTACCCGAACACGGCCGGATTGGGTGCGCCGGCCGCATTTCTCGCTTGGTTCCCCGCACGCAACAGGTTTGGGATAAGCACAGCCGCGAAGATCAGGATCGGGACCACGAATACCAAGCTGTCAATGATGCGTGCACCGAAACGAACCCAAAATCCGCCGTACTGCCAGGCCAGTGGCGAAGCGCCGGCAGCGCCGCTCGCCATCAGCCGACTCAGGAATGCCGGCTTGCACTCGGCGCACAACCAGTTTCCGGCGATCTGGACCAAGTCGGAGTGAGCGAGTGGCCGTCGGCATTGGGAACACTCTAAGACTGTTTCGATCGGAGTTTGCTGGCCCATTATGGATATCCTCCAGTTTTGTGAAAAGTCCGACTAAGCCTACCGTAAGTGGTTCGCGCCGCCAAGTACATATCTATTCCCAAAGGCCATGACCTGTGATCATGTATGCACTAGTGATCAATAAGACAAACTGTCGCCTCAACCATTCACAGCAACACAAATCGCAGCAGCTATGAAACTGTGGTAAGGAAATCTTGGACTTGCGCCACAAAATCAGATGGCCAATACTGCTGCGTTTACCAACGTCACTCCTGTTTCATCGCCTGCTTTAATGTGAAGACTCGCAGACCAGGAGGGCATGCGATGGGATCAAGTCTCTGAGGCTCGCGCTTATTGGTGGCGTACAAATGATAAGGAAGAAGAACGTCAGCACCGCTCTGATCCGTATTCCGCTTTCGTACGCCTCTTCGCGTCTACGCGAATGGATCGCTCGTCCTAGATGTCGGTGCGTCCACCCAACTCTTCCATCATCTTCAGTAGTTCCCCTGGATCGTGTGTGCTGACGGTTTTGTCTGCCCACGAGCATCTCGCGCTTATGCGTGGGTCGAGGCAGACTATGCGGATGCTGTCGCTTTCGGCTCTCACGTGTTCGGCGAGCTGTTTGGCGCCTTTCAACTCGCTGTCGATTACAACCGCGTCCACTTTGGGAAAGCGTTTCAGCATCTCAAGACCTTCTTCTGCGGAGTAAGCGGTGATTACGGTGTGCTTCGCGGATTCGAGCAATAGCTTGCGGGTGGAGACGGGATGACCTTCCTCGGCTTCCACCGCCAGAAAGCTGAGCCGAGTGCCGTTCTTCTTCATGGAAAGTCGGATGCGATTTTGTAACGGGCAGGTTAGCGTCAGTCAAGCGACAATCTTGAAGGGCCTCAGATGGCGTGCACGGCCGGGACGGCGATTGCGGCGAAAATGGGGAGCGTATGCAATGCCAATCTCTCCTGGGGAGGGGTCGCAGCCATTGGCATCTATCTTTTTGGGGCCTTCCTTCTAAGTTCTCTTTCGTTCGATTAGATCAAGCTCTGCGGCAAAAAGGCCGCCCGAAGCAAACAACCGAAAACCGACTACTGAGCATCTACTCTGGCTGCAGCCACCTGGCATGCTGGCGGACTCGCCCCGCTGCATTGCGCTTGTTGGGCTTCAGGAGCGCTCATTTTATGTCTCCCGCCCAAGTCGTTCTGACCGTAAATGCTTCCATTGCCATCGAAAAAGATGGCAACAGCCGCAATCCGCTGGAGATCTTGTTTGACAGTACGGCGCAACCGCTGCCCGCGGGTGCGCGAAGTTCATTCGTCAGTGATCGCCAGGTCCTCTACAGAATCGGTTCGGTTTACGTCGATATGGAGTTCGAGCGACAAGGCAGTTCGCAGCGTTGGCGAGTAGTTGGCCAGATGCTGGACAGTGCAAGACCTGGACATCCTTTAACCGGTGTTCCCGTTTGCTTGATCGAGCGCGGACGCAATGTTGTTAGGACATTAAGCAACGACAATGGCGAATTCCGGTTTGAGTTTGATGCAAGCAACGAACTTAAGCTTGAGCTGTGTATCGATCGTCGACATCCCGTTCATTTGCCCATCATGGTTACGCAGCTCCAGGTAGACACTCAGGCATTCGGAAAGAAGCGCAAGGCGAGTGCCGGGATGGGCGAGTGCTCAACAACGGAACCTGCATAGCTTCTGAATGCCTCGAGCCAGATTGCTTGCAACTCAAATCGCCCTGTTCCCCATGGGAGATGATATGAAAGCGACAGATCGAAATTGGTGTCCCTGCTGGGCGAAAGTTGCTGTTTGCGCATTTTCGTTGTGCTTTGTGGTGCTAACACCTCAGCCGTCTGCGGGAAGACCGATGCCGTCCATCGCGTTGGACGCGCAGTTGGGCGGTAATGTCTCTTCTCCCGCACGCTTTATCGTCCGCGACACGCTGGGATTGCCTGCGCTGAAGCTCACCTGTTTCCTTCTTGGATGCCAGGTTGTCCAAGCCATCGGCGACCCCAACGGGCAACTCTTCGTAATTCAGACCTCAGGACTGCTCAACGCTCAGGCATTCCTGACGCGATTACTGGCATCGTTTGGAATAGCTGATGCCGAACCAGACCTGACTGGGAATACACCCCCACCCCCGACGGACACGATGCCTTGGTACGCATACGATCAGGTCCCAATCTCTTACTACGGCGCCACTGTATGGGAAGGCTATGTGGTTCAAACGCCCAACCAAATCGTTCGCACCTCGTCCACGCAGTCTTCATTCAACGTTGCTGGCGGGGGGACAATAGTTGCGTTGATCGACACGGGCGTCGATCCGAATAATTCCATTCTTGCTCCGCATCTTGTGGGTGGTTACGACTTCACCCGCAACATGCAGGGTGGATCGGAGATGGGCGATGTCACTCAATCCACGGCGGGTGTCATAGACGGCTCAGGACAAACTGTTGGGACGAGCGGCTCCTCAGGTGTCGTGAACCAATCAACTGCTGGAGTCATCGACGGGTCGCAGTATTCCGCATTTGGACATGGAACCATGACTGCCGGCATCGTTCACCTTGTGGCCCCAAATGCATCGCTGATGCCGTTGAAATCGTTCAATGCTGACGGTACAGGTTATGTATCTGATGTTTTGCGCGCGATTTACTATGCGGTAAATCACAATGCAAAAGTAATTAACATGAGTTTTGAGTTCACTACCCCGTCCGTCGAGCTCGCGACCGCCATTACTTATGCCACTAGTAAAAGCGTGATCTGTGTGGCCTCGGCCGGGAACGATGCATCGATAACGATCGTTTATCCCTCGGGTTTGCCGAATGTGATTGATGTGGCCTCGACCTCGAACAACAATACTCCATCCTGGTTCTCGAACTATGGCACTCCTCCGGTCTGGATTTCAGCGCCCGGAGAGGCGGTACTTACTACCTACCCTTACGGAACCTACGCAGTGGGATGGGGTACTTCGTTTAGCGCGCCTTTCGTCTCTGGAACCGTAGCTCTGATGGCGAGCTTGGATTCGACAAATGCTGGCCTGCTGAACCAAGCAACCGCAGCCCAGGCCCTCTCTCATGCGCAACCGATTCCGCAGACACAATATGGCTTCGGCGTTCTGGACACTTATCAGGCACTACAAGCGTGGCAGAATTTTCTAAGTGTGAACGTCGCAATCTCTTGTTCTTCTCTGTCTTGCCAGGCTACTGTTCAGTGAAGTTGCGGTCGCCAATAAAAAAGCCAGCCCTTGAAGGCTGGCTTTTATGTTTTCGTATTAGCAGGGTGCAGCATTAACAGATGACGATATTCTCCGCTGCAATCCCGTGCGTCGCGTTGCGCGTGTCTATCACCAACTTAGCTCGTTGGACGATGTCCCGGTAGTCATAGTTTGAGTGGTCTGTGGCGATGAGCACGCAATCAAATTCTTCTATCTGTGTCAGCGGCGTACTTTGCATCTGCAGATCGTATTTTCTCCCGCGCCCCACAAAAGGAAAGAAAGGATCGTTGTAAGCGACGATGGCGCCCTCTTTTTGCAACAGCTCGATAATCGTGAGTGAAGGTGATTCACGCAGATCATCGATGTCTTTCTTGAAAGCGACGCCGAGCACCAGGACTTTGGATCCGTTCAGCGTTTGCTTGCGCTTATTCAGCGCCTCCGCCACGCTTGCCACCACGTGGTACGGCATGTGCAAATTCACTTCACCGGCCAATTCGATGAACTTCGTCCTGAAATCGAATTCCTTCGCTTTCCACGAAAGATAAAACGGGTCGATGGGAATACAGTGTCCACCCAATCCGGGGCCTGGGTAGAAGGGTTGGAATCCGAACGGCTTGGTCGCGGCTGCGCGAATCACCTCAAAGATGTCGATGCCCATCCGTAGACACAGCAGCTTCAGCTCATTGACCAGCGCGATGTTCACGCAACGGTAGATGTTCTCGAGCAGCTTTGTCATCTCTGCGGCGGCGGGAGAAGATACAGGAACTACTCGGCGAAAGACCGTGTTGTAGAGAGCCCCGGCATATTCCGTAGCGTAGGCATCAACTCCGCCAATTACTTTCGGGATATCTCTACGAGCAACCTCAGTATTTCCCGGGTCCTCACGCTCCGGCGAGAAGCTGACGAAGAAGACGTCACGATCCGCGGCGCCCACGCGAGCAGCCTTCAACTGACATTTGTTTTCTCGCTCGAGAATGGGCACAAGAACCTCCTCGGTTGTTCCGGGATAGGTTGTGCTTTCGAGGACGATCAACTGCCCTGCACGCAGATTCGGGGCGATCGCATGTGCCGTGCTCTCGATGTAGCTGAGATCGGGTTCATGATGTTCGTTGAGCGGAGTGGGGACGCAAATGATGATCGCGTCCATGCGGGAAAGCTGGGCAAAATCTGTCGTCGCACAAAAACCGGAAGACCTGGCCGTTGCGAGCTCTTCTCTCGGAATGCGGTAGATGTATGAACCGCCGCTTTCAAGGATCTCGACTTTTTTTTGGTCGATATCGAAGCCGGTGACGCGGAACTTCTCTTCGCTGAACAGCAGAGCGAGCGGCAGTCCTACGTACCCGAGTCCGATAATCCCAACACGAGCCTGGCGCGTTCTGATTTTTTCGATGAAAGTCTGCTCCTGCAAATCAGAGCAATGAATTGTCGTAGGCATAGGGACGAGCCTCCGTTGAGTGTTGAAATTTGAGTCTTAATTTCTAGAGGACGACAGGACCAGAGCGCTGTCGGTTATGGCTGAACTTGGATCAGATACACATCGGTGCACTGCCCGGGCACATGCATGTTAGTTGGGCAGCCGTTTGGATATGCCATGTTGCTGGTGAATACTATGTATTTACCGTCGCGGCTGATTGCCGCGCGTGGTTCAGGCCAGTAACCTGCGCTGCTGCGGGAACGAGCATGTGCCAGGCGATACACGGCACTGCCGTCGATCTTAGCCAGCATGATCTCGTCCTCATACAGTTCCCATCTACTGGCTGTTGGTGGAACTTGGTAATTAGGATCACTGGTATAAAACTCTGGTCCTTGTGGTCGCGCATCGAAGAAAGAAATTGCCGCCCAAGGCTGAGTTGCGGATCCACGATAACTCACGTGCCAATATTGTGGGCGATCGAGTAAACATATCGTTCCCGGACCGGTTGCCTGTCCGGCAATGATGTCCTGAAACGGTCTCACATCCATTCCCCATCCAGTCGGGCAAGGATTCAGGAGATTCGATAAAGTAACCCAGTTGTTCATCGCAATGAAAATTGAGTTACCGTTCATGTCGAATCCGGTGTCGTAGTGATCAGTGTTGTCTTGCAGATGGATCAGCGAACTGCCGGTCCACAGTCGAATCCCGTCTTCTGAAGCGGTGCCGTTATACGTGAACTCCATCGTCAGCTGATTGTCTGCTGTTAGCTGCAGCTTGTGCAGGCAGCCTGGTTGAGCAGCGCTGGCCACGCTTCCATTGATCGTGCAACTCGTTCTGTACACCGACGTTTTGGCCTGTTGACTGAGAGACCACACGAAGACATCCATCGTGTTATCGGCGTTTTGCCCAACTAGCGCGAGGTGATCGCCGTCCTGAGACAGATCCGCTGAATCCGGCGAAACGATACCGCTGTATTCGCTGAATGTGTGCAGAGGAGTGCTTTGAATCTTATTCCCGGAAACCGTGCCACTGAAGAGAGTGTTGTATGAGGCGTAGTAGAAAACATTTGCGTTTGTCGCATCCCACACCGGATGTCCGCCAAAAATTGGCGTATTTGCTGTGGGAACAACAACGTTTCCGTTCAGATCTTTAATCCTCCACATTCCATCGCTGGAAATGATGAACACCATCGTGTCGGTCGCATTTATCGGCGTGAATGTGGAGTAGTAGTGCATGAAGCCTAGATATTTCCCATCCCAGGCCGTCTCGTCAGTGGCGCTGTTCGTTAACCGCTTTACCGGACATCCGAAAACTGGATCAACGTAACTTTGGCCCGTTCCAGGAGGGCTGAACGAGTCCCAATTTGGAGCTAGGTACACAAGTCCATCGTTCAGCTTTCCGCAAAGGATCGCACTCTGGGCACTAGCCGGAAGAGCCGCGAAACCAAACAGAAGAAGTGCTGAATAGAGGAATCGATATCGCATGATGCCTCCTAACATTGGTTTAGCAATTTTGTTAAAGACATGAGGTTGCCCAGTTCCGTACAGGGCCTGGGTTACGAAAGTCTCATCCGCGTGCGACTGTCAAAAAGTGTGACTGCAGCAACGGACGGAATCGCAAGCACATGCAACCCGTTACCGCGCGACTAGTCCAGTCGTAATCTACTGACCCTCGGCCTCCACCTTTACAGTTCGTGCCAGTGATCAGTTCTTACCCTGACTGAATCCCTGTTCGGCGCGACTTGGGGTAGCACGCAGTTCGCTAGGAGGCCAGATGTCGGGTTATTCGCGCCTGGTACGCCCGCTCGTTCTTCTCGCTGCTTCGTTCTCGATCATAGCCATAACAGGTTGTGGAACTACTGGCGCCTACCCTTCTGGCAGCAGCGGCTCCGGCAGCAGTCAATTGACAGCGGGCAGCAGCACGCTCGATTTCGGCAATACTGTTCTAGGAACCCCATCCAGCAAGTCTTTGACGTTGACCGCAAGCGGTACTGCAAGCGTGACTATCAGCCAGATCAACGTGAGCGGGGCCGCTTTTAGCCTTTCCAGCATTTCGCTTCCGGTGACCATTGCGGCCGGTGCGAACACGACTCTTACGGTCACGGCGAATCCCCAGAGCACCGGCACGAGTTCGGGCACCCTGAGCATCGTCAGCAATGCCGCAAACTCTCCGACATCGGTGGTTTTGACGACCGTCGCATCTGCTCAGCCCGCGCCGGTGCTTTCGCTTAATCCAGCGTCTGTGAGCTTCGGAAACGTGACCGTCGGCAGTTCGTCTAGCAAATCAGTTGCGATTACCAACACCGGAAGTGCGAGCCTGACAATTTCGCAGATTAGTGCGACTGGCGCAGGTTATAGCGTCAGCGGACTTTCACTGCCAACCACTCTTGCGGCGGGAGCGAGTACATCGTTTTCAGTGAGTTTTGCCCCTTCAGCGACAGGCAGCGTAGCCGGTAATGTGTCGCTGGTAAGCAACGCGCCGAATTCCCCGGCCAGCATGCCGCTGAGCGGCGCGGGTGTGGCGGCGCCGACGCCTCAATTAAGCGTGAGTCCTACGAGTCTCAGCTTCGGCAGCGTGACGATGGGAAGTTCCAGCACGAAAGCAGTCACGATCAGCAATACCGGTAATGCCAATCTCACGATCACGCAGATATCTACCTCGGGAGCAGGTTTCAGCGGAACTGGAATTACGCTGCCGCTGACGTTGACGCCCGGGCAGACAGCCAACTACTCAGTCCAGTTTGCTCCCGCCGCAACGGGCAGCGCCTCCGGACAGATCTCGTTCGCCAGCAACTCGCCGACCAATCCTGGCGTTTCCCTATCTGGTACAGGCGCAACTGCGACAGTGCTTCAGCTGTCAGTGAGCCAGAGTAGTCTGGCATTTGGCAGTGTCACTGTAGGAAACAGCAGTTCGCAAACCGTTGTGCTCACGAATAGCGGCAACGCAAACGTATCGATCTCTCAAATTACCGTTACAGGAGGCGAATTCAGCGGGAGTGGTATTACCGCTCCGCTCACGCTTACGCCAGGACAAAACGCAACTTACACCGCCCAATTTGCTCCGACCGCTACGGGCAGCGCCTCCGGACAGGTCACCTTTACCAGCAACGCGTCGAATAGCCCGACAGTCGTTTCTCTATCCGGAACGGGCGCCGCTGCGACGGTTCTGCAGCTCACTGCGAATCCGATCAGCATTAATTTTGGAAACGTAAATATCGGCAGCACAGCGACGCAATCGATCGCGGTGACCAACACAGGTAATGCGAATGTGACGATCTCCCAAATCACGCCGTCCGGCAGCGGCTTCAGCGGAACCGGCATCACGGTGCCGCTCACACTCGCTGCAGGACAAAGCGTGAACTACACCGCGCAATTTGCGCCGGCAGCAACGGGCAGCGTCACCGGGCAGGTTTCGTTTGTGAGCAATGCGGCCAACTCGCCGACCACAGTCTCTCTCTCGGGCGCGGGCACGACCGCCAGCTCAGGACCGATCTGCGGCAAGTTGAATGATGGATTAGTTCACCTGCCGCCAAACTATGACACCTTTACACCGCCAGCCGCCGGACAGAGCTACGTCGATCCTGTATTCGGCTGTACTGTGCAGCGAGTGACCAATGGCAGCGCAGAAACTCTCGGTGACGGAACGCATCCCGGCTTGATGAACTTTTACTCGACGCTGACCGCACTCAATGCTGCCGACAACATGCTGTTTGTCGTAGCGACGGATGGAAACTGGAGCATTCGCGGCACCAGCGGCAACGTTGTGATCGCCACCAGCAAAATGCCGAACTTCAGTGGACATCCGGTGTGGGACGCTACCAACGGAAATGTCTTCTACTACGCGCTGAATAATAGCGTGTTCAGCGGAACCATCAGCGGTACTTCGCTCACTTCGACCAATCTTCATACCTTCACCGAGTACAGCGCGGTCACGTCGATGGATATGGCCGACCTCTCGCAGGACGGCGATCACATGGCGCTCATCGGACAGAACAGCAACAGCACCATGGACATCTTCGTGTGGTCCTTCAGCCAGAAAGCGAAGACCTCGGTTTACACAACGAGTTGCACTGGCACCGTCGCCGGAGCAGGACAACCCGGATGTTTGCACAAGCTGCAACTTACTCCGGACAATCGTTTGACGATTCAATTCACGAACGAAGGAACGGGAGCTGAGCAGGGAGTCAGACTCTGGACCGGCAGCACCTTAGTCCACATGCAAGACGTCAATACCAACCACTATGACACCGGCTCTGATCTGAACGGCAATCCAATCTACGCCAGTGTTGTGAACTCGACGGTTCTTTCCAGCGCCACGAGTCCATGCGCCAGCGGATGGGGATTAGACGTCCGACAGTTGAACAACATCAAGTCAGCCATCTGCCTGCTAGACAATCAGCCATACTGGCACATCAGTTATCGCGGCAGTGCATCTCAACCATGGTTCGCGATTTCGTTCTTCGATTCCCGAACGCCCAGTCCCGAGTTCTTCTTCACCGACAGCAATTACCAAACCGCGTCGACGGCGAACTGGCAGCTCTATGAGGACGAGATCATCCTGGAGAAAGTAGATGCTTCACAGGTCTATCGTCTCGCGCATGCGCGCTCGCGCAGCATGGAAAGCTATTGGGCACAGCCTCATGCTGCTATCAGCCGCGACGGCAAGTACGTCATCTTCACCAGCGATATGGCTCATCCCAACGGCTGTCCCGCGAACATGCATGTGGCCAACGATTGCTCCGACGTGTACATGATCAAGGTGCAGTAGGCGGTGCGAAGAGGAATATTAGCTTTCGCTGCTAACAGCGAAATTAACAGCGAAAAGTTTCGGCGAATTCGGCAGAATGCGCGTGAATCCAGCGATTTCGTCAACTCTCTGCGCGGGAACAGGGAAATAACAGCGAATAAGCCTACTCATCTTCCTAACTCACAGTTGGCATCGAGTTATCTATTTCCAGCTCGGATCTTGCGAGAATAACAGCGTATTAACAGCGAAAAATTCCAATTCCGAAACTCTCGTACATCCTAGTGATCTCTAAGTTCCTCAGAGACTCTGGCGAGTGTCTAACATCCAGCACTCGGACCATTATAGAACAAAACTGAGAATTAGCATATCAATGCATAGAGTTAGCACTGTACTCGCACCAGCCGACCACTAAATTCTCTGCTGTAGCACCATTTCCTTCATTACACCGCTCCCCTGGTATTCCCAATAAACCACCGAGCTTCTTATGCTTATCGCATTACGTAATTAAGAGAGACATTACTCGCCGAGCGGCTTGGCGTTGCACGTGCTCGCTTGTAGTCCCAAACCTCAGGCCGACAACTCCAAAGACAGGTAAATACAACGACATGTCGCGAATGCGTGTTGCCGCAATTCTCGTAGCTACTTCTGCGTTTTTATCAATCAGCACAAATTCAGCAATGGCTCAGGGAGGCCAGATCACCCCTCTTATTGCTTTCGGCACCGTGAACGCAGGGTCGAGCAGCACCATCGGCATGACCCTGACCAATAGCGGCAGCACCAACACCACCATCAGCCAGGTCAGCGTGAGCAACCCAGCTTTCACGACCACCGGCATCACAACGCCATTCACACTTGCTGCAGGAGGTACAGTAACCCTCAGCATCACATTCGCGCCTCAGACAGCCACAAGCTACTCCGGCACCGTGAGTGTCACCTCCGATTCAACAAACTCACCTCTGAACATCGCGCTCTCCGGAACGGGAAATCAATCTCCTGAAGCTCAACTCTCCGCGAATCCGGCCACTGAAAACTTTGGCAACACAAACGTTGGAACGACGGCAACCCAGACGATCACGTTGACGAACAAAGGAAACACGAGCGCGACGATCAATCAGGTAAGCGCCACTGGAACCGAATTCTCGGTGAGCGGCCTATCGACTCCCTATACATTAGCCGCGGGCGGTACGACATCATTAAAGGTGAGCTTCTCGCCCACTTCCGCAGGAAGCTATAGCGGAACAGCTTCGATTGTCAGCAGCGCAGTCAATTCTCCAACCACCATCGCGCTCTCCGGCACAGGAGCGAC
>DASTZZ010000026.1 GCA_035764005.1 Terriglobales bacterium | reverse complement strand
ACTTCGTAGAGTTCTTCGAACGAGCTGGCGCAGGCTTCGAGTTGCGACTGCCCTGGAGCGAGTCCTTCAGCGTCGCGCAGGACGAAGAACTTGGTACAGAGGCGGCGCACTGTGGACAGACGGTGCGTGATGATTAGCGCGCCCATCTCCTCGCCGAGTACTTCTTCCAGGCCCTTCTGCACGGCTTTTTCTATCGTCGCGTCGAGCGAGGCTGTAGCTTCATCAACCACCATGAACACAGGCTTGCGCATGGCTGCCGCGCCGATCATCAGGCGCTGCTGCTCGCCGCCGGAGAGTTCAATCCCGTGGCGGCCTACGCGCGTATCGAGTCCGTCGGTGAGGCGGTCACCGAAGTCGATCTTGAGCTTGCGCATGATCTCCCAGAGTTCTTCGTCGGGAACGCGCGCCGGCTCGTCGGTGAAGCGGTAGAGCAGGTTGTCACGAACAGTGCCATCGAAGACCTGCGCCTGCTGCGGCACGTAGGCGATCATGTTCAGCCACGATGCGAGCCGGATATCGCGCAGGTCGTGGCCGTCGATCAGGATCGAGCCGGAGGTTGGATCCATGTAGCGCATGAGAAGGCGCATGATCGTGGTCTTCCCTGCTCCGGATGGTCCGATCAGCGCGGCTTTCTCGCCTGGCTCGATCGTTAGGCTCACGTTGTTGAGGATCGGCAGCGGGCGACGCGCCTTGCGCGGGACCCATTCGCTACCGCGAACGGTACTGACCGGCTGGTCGTCTGCCTCGCGACCTTGAGCACCGGCATACTGTGGGCCAGCAATCACGAGGCCTGGAAGATCGCGCTTTTCCATTGAGTAGGCGTATGAGACGTTGCGCATCTCGATGCGCATACCGTTCTTTCGTTCCAACTCGATCGCATTCGGCTTGTCGGTGACATCGGGCGGAACGGTGAGCGTGAGCATGGCCGTGCGGATTGCGGGCATGTTCCAGTTGATCTGGTGCTCGATGTGGCCGATCTGCCAGATGCTTTCGCTCACTTTGGTCGCATACATAAGGAGCGGAACAAAGACGCCGTTCGACCAGTCACCTTCCCAGATTCGCCACGCGCCATAGGCGAGCGTGCCCAGGAGGACGAAACGGTTGGAGTACCCGCGCCATGTGACTTTGCCGATGAACCAGAGCCAGAATTTGCGTTCTTCGCCGAGGCACTTCACGAAAGAGCGGTACTGGTAGTCGATCTCCGCAGGCTCTTTGGCACAGGTCTTTACGCGTTCAATCTTTTCCCATCGCTCGTGCTCCCAGCGATTGATGCGGCGGAATTCCTTGTCGAAGGGGACACACTTCTCCGAAATATTTCGGTTCAAATAGACCAACCACACGAGATAGCTCGCCAGCAGCACGGTCATAAAGAAGCCGGCAGTCGGAACTCGTAGCCACAGCAGCGTGAGCGCCACTGTGAGCGAGATCACCGCCGACGAGCCTTCGAACGTAAGCATGTTTTCGAGTTGCTCGATGCGTCCTTTGCCGCGCTCGATGTTGGCGGTATTGAGATACGAGCTCTCCTGCTGATGCTGTCCCATGCTCTTCTCGAAGAAGAGCTCATTCATGCGCCGCTTGAGCTGCGTGAGATTGAGTCCGGTCGCGTACTCGCGCGCGATCATCTGCAGGCGGTCGAAGTACCCGTACACGAGGACGCACACCGCCATACCCGCGAAGCTCATCTTGATCGCGTGTGCATCGTGGTGAATTAGGCCGTCGACGAGATACTTCGCCAGCCAGGCAATGCCATTCAGCGCCGTAACCGAGATCGCGAGCGCGATGAGCATGCGGCGTGTCCAATGCCGGCTCTCGGCGGTGATGAATTCGCGATAGACCCAACGCGCAACCGCAAAGCTCTCCTTCATTTCGTGGAGGTACTCGCGCCAGTCGCGGGAGATCTTTCGCGTGTCTTGGGGATCGATGATCACGAGAGTTCCTGATTAGATGATTCCCGAAAGAAAAGGACGTGGCAATCGGAGGGACAGCTGAGAAATCGGGCTGCTAAGCTTATGAGCTTCTTAGCTGCTGAGCTACTGCAATCAAGACCTCTGCTACGTGTTGGTTGAGCCGCTAAGCCGCGGAGCTGGTGACGGAAACCCTGACTGAAGGATCCACAAGTTGAGTCCCGGATCAGTTGTTGCTTGAGGAAATGTCCCAAGAGCCGATCAGATGCTTCGCAGTGGAGGTCTTAACTCGTTGCGGACTTTAGTGAACGAAGTTCACTATAACACGAATTAAAAGCGAAAGTCAAGTCTTGGTTCCGGCCCGTGCGGAGAATTGCGATAGATGCGGAGAATTGCGACACATTCGGATTCGCTAACCGTAACAGATCCTGTGAACAGCTTCGCTGTTATTACGCTGCTCTTCGCTGTTATCTTTCCAAGTTTTGCGAGAAATGGGCAGAAAACATCAAAGTCCAGAAATTTACGCTGTTAACTACGCTGTTAGCAGCGAAACTCGCAATCGGCCTGATTGCGCGCAGCGGCGGTCGTCAAAATCTTGTTCCGAACTTTGGTGCGCGCAGCAACGCGGCAGGAGAATGATCGGCATGTGCTTAGAAATCATCAGCATCCCCGAGTACATGACCTTTGTGCACGTTGTCAGACTGGGAAACAACGCATAAAACAAAGAGACCTCTCCCCCAGAGCGCACGCTCGATTTCCGGCTGGCCAGACCCTCTCGGAGGCAATAATGCACCACGCGGTATATGGAACCGGCTACTTGGCCACGGTCATCTCCTCGTGCCTCGCTGACTTCGGATTGCCTGTCACCTGCTTCCACGAAGATGTCCCGAAGGTCAGCTCGCTTGCCCGCGACGAAACGCCTTACTACGAGAAGAATCTGAAGGAGGTCGTACGCCGGAATGTGCGCTCCGGACGGCTGACGTTCTCGCATGATGTTGAACGCACATGCAAGCGCTCCTTGATGATCTTCATGGCGGAGGATCGTGCCGAAGGAATCGAAACCGCGGCGATGAATCTGGCGAAGTACTGCACGGATCAGCACATGCTGATCATCAGCACGCCGGTCTCGGTGGGGACGGCGTCGCGGATCGAGCACAAGATTAAGGCGAACGGATTGAAAGCTGCAATCATCTCTCATCCCGTGTTCGTCACCGACGGATGCGCCGTGGAAGACTTCAATTGGCCTGATCGTATCCTGCTCGGAACGACTTCCAATGCTGCCATTCAGGCGATGAAGATGCTGTATCGGCCGCTCGTCATGCGCGGCGTTCCGGTGATTGTGACCAATCATGAAACGGCTGAGTTGGCGCGTGAAGCTTCGACCGCCTTCCTGGCGACGAAGATTTCCTTTATCAACGAGATTGCGACCTTGTGTGAACACGTGCGCGCCGATGCCGTCGATCTGGCGCTTGCGCTCGGACTCGACAAGAAGATCGCTCCCCGCTGCCTGCAACCGGGAACGTCGTTCGGCGGTCCGTTTGTCGAAGCAGAGATGGAATCGTTGGCGCAGCTCGCCTTCGAGAATAATGTCCCGCTGAAAATCCTGAGCGCCGCCCGCGAGGTCAATCAGGGTTTGTGCGAACGCATCTTGAACAAGCTTTCCGCGGCGCTGCAGACGGTGCAAGGCAAACAGGTTGGGCTGCTCGGATTGGCTTTTAAGCCGAACTCCAACTCAGTTGTCGCCTCTACCTCCCTGCAATTGGCCAAGCAGCTAGTAAACATGGGAGCGCAGGTTCGCGCTTATGACCCAGCGGCCATCGAGGGCGCGCGCGCCGAGCTGAATGGCTCGGTCCGATATTGCGAGAATCCGTATGCTGCAGCCGAGGGAGTCGACGCACTAGTGCTGGGTACCGCGTGGTCGGAGTTCAGAAGCCTTGATTACGATCGCATCAAGCGCTCTCTAAAGCGTCCGCTGATCGTGGATACAAAGAACATTCTGGATGCAGTTCGCATGCGCTCACTGGGATTTGAGTACGTAGGCATAGGGCGAGCGTAGGTCTTCCCCGCGTACTTCTGCCCCGCGTAGTTCTTCCCCTAAGCCGCTTCCATCATTGACCGAATAGCCGCAGGCAAGCGAGAATAATCAAGTCAGTCGCCTTCCTCAAAGTGGGCCTGTGGCGCAGCTGGGAGCGCGCTTCCATGGCATGGAAGAGGTCGTCGGTTCGATCCCGACCAGGTCCACCAAACTCATCTTCACCACTGATTCTTTTCTCATGACCGGCATTCGAATCGATAAATGGCTTTGGG